>CAJWOI010000122.1 GCA_913044255.1 uncultured Alphaproteobacteria bacterium | reverse complement strand
TAGAGTATGCCATTGAAGCTTCCATGGCAGTAGGAAAGCCAGTTAAGCTGATCTACTCTCGTGAAGAAGATATGTCTAACCACTTCCATCGCCCGACATACGCTGCGAAGATGACCGCGGGTATCGATTCGAGCGGCGAAGTTACTGCTTGGCAGCACCATATCAGTGGTCCAGGCATCTGGCTGTCTCCTATGCGCTCTTCTCGTTTGAAGAACCTGTTTGCTGGATCTGATTTCATTAATGGTCAGATTGAGAGTGGCGTTGATTTCCACAGTGCACAGGGTGCGAAGGACATTGGCTACAATTTCGCCAATATTGATGTCCGTTATACACAGGTGGACTTCCCAGTTCCGATCGTGTTCCTACGTGGCGTCGGCAACACCCAGAACGCTTTCTTCATCGAAAGCTTTATGGATGAACTCGCCGATCATATCGGACAGGATCCCTTCGAACTGCGTCAGAAGCTGCTAGCCAACGAGCCGCGGATGCTCGCGACTCTAGAGCTCGCTGCCGAGAAAGCCAATTGGGGCGGATCGTTGCCAAAGGGCCATGCCCAAGGCATCGCCTTCCACAATAGCTTTGACTCTCCGTGGTGTGACGTCGTCGAATTGTCAGTACGTGGTGGGAAACGGGTTAACATCCACAAGATCACCCGTGCTGTTGATTGCGGATTGGTTGTGAATCCCGATCAGTGGGATGCGCAAGTTCAGGCCGGCGTGGTCTGGGGTCTTGCTCATACCTTCACTACTGGGCATACCGTCAAGGCAGGCCAGTTGGCACAAAAGAACTTCGATACGTACAAGTTGCCACGTATCGGGCAGATGTCAGAATACGAAGCACATGCCGTACCAACCAAGAACGATCCGACAGGTATCGGAGAGCCAGTGTTCCATACAATGGCTCCAGCGATCACCAACGCGATCTACGCGGCTACCGGCAAGCGTATTCGTTCATTGCCATTGAATAAACATGGCATGAGCCTTGCCTAAACCTTTATAGTAGGTGGGTCTGGGGGCAAATGCCTCCACCACCTATCTATAAGATAATAAGTTTAAGAACTAATCCGGCGACCACTATGGTCGCCGGATTTTTCTCATCAATAATAAAAACACCTCAAAAACTCCAGAGACCGAACGTTATGAAAGGCTTCAAGAATTTTAATACTCTTTGGAGCTTTAGTACTTTTGCTCCCGCTCCCCGCTGGAAGGCACCAATAGGGATTTTTCTTCTGCTCTCTTTTCTTTCCCCAAACATAACCACGGCAGATGAAGGAACCTCAGAAACTCAAATTCGGGAAGGGAAACGAACCTTCTCTGTGCATTGCGCTCAATGCCATGGAATTGGCGGTGCTGGGGGTGGGCATTCCAGAAATGGTCCAAGTCTGATCGATGCGGTCACGATCTACGGCGATGAATTGGAAGATATATACAGAGTTATCTCTGAAGGCGTCCCAAGAGCCGCAATGCCTCAGTGGAAACAGAAAATGTCGGATACACGTCTGAGGCAACTGGCAGCTTACGTGTTTAGCATCAAAGGAACCAAGAAAAGACGTAGCGCCAACGATACAGATGGGGAGTTAGTTCAAGTTACCTCCATGGCAGACGGTATAAGAGAAGGAAAAAGGAAATTTCTCCTTCACTGTGCGCAATGCCATGGCCCAACCGGAACGGGCGGAGTTGGTCCAAACCTCACAGATCACCAAACTATACATGGAGATTCTTTTCAGGACATTGTGGCGGCCATCACCAATGGTGCTCCAAACAAGCTCATGCCTGCATGGAGCGAAAAATTTGGCTCCCAAACAATCAATCAACTCGCTGCTTATGTACACAGCATCAAGGACACAGAGGCTGCGGAGGACCCTTCCCTCCCGAATTTGTCTAGGGAGGCACTACTAAAATCCGAAGATTTCAAAAAGAAGGTTGAAGCCGGAAAACGCGGATTCAATAGTCATTGTATCGAATGTCACGGAAGCGAGGGAAAAGGTGGAATGGCCCCTAATTTAACGGACGAATTCACTCTGCACGGCGGTGAACTAAAAGATATAACCCGTGTAATCACGAATGGTGTCCCAGGCTTAATGCCAACATGGGGGCAAAAAATGAGCGAGGAGCGAGTGGCTCAGTTTGCAGCATACATATTCAGTATCAAAGGAACGCGTCCAACCGGAGAACGCCCCCCGAAGCGTGTATCTCGATTATTGAATAACAAATATATAAAAAAAAAGTGAACTCGGAGGATCATAAAAATGGCAAGAGAACATTTGTGATTTACTGTGAACAATGCCATGGCATGGGAGGTCGAGGTGGCGCCGGACCCAATTTAACCGACGAATTCACTCTCCATGGCGAGGAACTTGAAGACATAATTCGTACAATCACAAACGGTGTCCCCGCAATGCAGATGCCGACATGGGGTCAAATCTTGGCTACCGACCGGATCAAAAAAGTTGGCAAGTATGTACTAAATCTCAAAGGAACTCGGCCCACAGGAAAACTACCCGAGGCCAATAGGGCAGAAATATTGCGCGGCACCAGCCCGTTCCGATGAAGTTCCTGTGTGAAATTACGGCGTTTGGGGATCCATCTCGTAAACCCAGTAACTTCCATAATTTGCCACTAGTTTTAAACCATCAAGTAAAGTGGGTTTAAAAGTTCCGAACGGCAATATTTGAGCAATCAGCGTATTCGCACTCTCACGATCCCTCAGGTAGTACACACGCTTTTTTGCCCACCCTAAAGTTTCGACTGCATAATCGGCATAGCCTTGTTCCTCTACCCACTTCTTTACTTGTGTAATATCGTCGTGGATATCCTTACTGGCTGCGAAATCTCGATACCCGACCCTCACCAAGTCAGGTCGAGCCAACGCGAGCTTATATGCGTCTGAAAGCTGTACCACGATGAAAACTTTTTGCCGCCCTGCAATTTGGTTCAACGTGGCCAAACCATCTTCCATCTGATTGGATAGGGCATCAAGAAAACGTTCGAAGTCCTGCCCGCCTTTCTCTGAAATACGCCAAAATACTTTTTCGAGTGACTCGATAGCCAAAAAATCATCTTCCCAATCTGATGGAATGAATAATGGCCTCGGCAAATTAACATCGTAAACAATTTGAACACCAGTTAAGGCATGAAGTTGGCGGCTGGTATCCCACCAACCCAAGAGAACTCCATCGTCGGGGAGATGAAGTTTAACGGCCTGGGCTAAATCATTGAGATCTGCAGATCGACTCGGTACGACGATCGATAAATCGGTCGAACGGTCCTGCCAATCCAATAAAACTGGAGCAAACTCAGCCCCCAGATCCGCAACATAAACGTCGGCAAATGAGGTTCCATCAGTATCCAGACGAGCCTCAAACTTTCTTATGGCTAGTTCAGAAGGTGCAGAGAGAACCAAATCCGGGAAGTTCGCTATTGTACCCTCGGATACAAGCTCATACCGATACGGTGCGGGATCAGGTAACAACAGATCATAGCCGGCCCAATCGATGAGTAAAAAGCCTATCACGATAAGCGCCCCGTATAGATACGGGAGCCTGCGACTGAGCCAACTTTGTTTTGTCCTCACCCTCACCGACAACTAACGCTCAATATTTGTTCTCATCATCTGGACCAAATTTTCTGCGCCGGGAGAGTAATCCCGCAATGCCAACCAACATCAAGGTCCCGCCGATTCCACCGACGGAAGCGCGCTGCACGTTGCTATCAATGTCCAGGAATGAAAACTTGGCTTTCTTTTCAATTTCTGAAAGTTTTGCTTTGATTTCCGCTATCTCATGCAACTGAGTATCGGCATCCATAACCCTCGCGTAACATTCTACAAGCGAACTCCAACCTTCACTATATGCCCAGCCCCCCGGATTCGCATGCATGACAGCTTTATAAAGCTGATTGAGGTCATTGCGGCAGCCCCGTGCATACTCGACTTCTACCGCACTCGGGTTGTTTCCATCCGCAATAAACATCTGGAAAAACTCGCCGGCGCCGTTTTCAAGCGGCTCCGGTGGAGGCGGACGGTTTACATCCTGCCCAACAAGCATGTGATCGGTATACAATTTCTCTATTACTTGCTTAGTTTTTTGTTGAACCGATAAACCCGCGTTAACCGCATCGTCTGCCATACTTTGATATGCCCGCGCAAAGCTCTCAGAATGGCAACCGGAACACGTAGCAATCCACGCTTCCTTTCGTTGCTCAAACCATCCGTCCGACAAATTTTCGGAAATATTGGGTGCAGGTGTGAATCCCCATCGAACTTTACGTACGACGTTATGACCAAACTTCCCCTTGAACTCGAAATGGCAACTGGCGCAGGTTGGAGCAGTTTGCCCTCCTTTTACATAAGCGTCCTGAAGTCTAACCTCCCATTCCCATTCATGACCACTGGTCTGGTAAATGCTACCATGTTTCGAGAGCATAAAATTCTCGAACTCGTTGTGTGCAATGCCGTTATGGCAGGTTGCGCAGGCCTCAGGTTTGCGCGCCTCGGCGGCAGAGAAAGTATGGCGAGTGTGACAACCATCACATTTGTTCTGCACGGAATGGCACGAAACACAACCTTCAGCGATTTCTCTTTCGGTAAGTGCAGCCCACATGGCCATCTCAACGACCCCGTGATAGTCCAATGCATGAGATGGTCTCCCTGCCGGCCATTGTTGCTGTGGCCAATCGAGCGTATCTCGTTCCGATTCCCGCTCTGCAAACTCTTGTAAATGGCAAGTGCCACAAACAGCGGCGTCAGGCATACGTAGGTCTCGTTTGTGGTCGGCATTTCCAACTCGCAAAATTTCAACGTGACAATCCATACAACTCACTTCTGAAAGAATTTGCTCTTCGTCGAGAAGGCCAAGTGCGACCAGATTCGTTTCAACTTTTTTAAGTTTCTCCTTCTTATAAAAACGGAGGTCACCTGGCTCGAGGTTTCGAATCTCATTCAAATTGGCATGCACGCTTTGTTTCCAGGCCATCGTATGCCCTGGCGTATCCTTTTCATGGCACTCCACACATCCTTGACGCCCCGAGCCTTTTCCTTTGTCGGGGGGCTCATAAAAAGATGTCGGATTGGTGTACTTACTGAATGGAATGGGATCCCAGAAATCTGCCTGGCTCCCCTCGCCCGCGCCCTTTTCCAAATCGTGATAGCGCCACTCCAATGCATCGTACAGTTCGGCCGGATCACCGTCTCTGTCAAGTCCCAGAACCTCAAAGGTCTCATCAGGGATGTCGGCTTTCAATGCATTGCTAAACGCAAATGCAGACAGAACAGCAATGGCAAGTATTACAATATGTTTATTTCTAAACCACATGGTACCGCCTTGCTTTGCCAATATTTCCCATCCCTATCGCACTCATTGTGACCCTACCAATTTTTCGTTGGTTCCCGAAAATGCCGTAGTTGCCAGTTAGCGTCCTTAAAGGACTCCGGAGACATTCCAGAGTCACCCCCCTCTTCACCCCAGCGGTGACGTCCCAACATTTTTTCGATCTCCCGCACTTCTCGGTAATATTTGGCCATATCTGCCGGTGGAAGAGCAATTTGTTTTCCGGTCATTGGTGTATGACAGGAAATACAACTGGTCGTTTTCGCGCCATGCCCCCCACCAACTACAACCGTGGTCATCACTAGCCACACGGCAAACGCACCAACCGCGAGAAAAACTTTTGAGCCCCTGGCCATGCGTGATTGACTATCCCACGGCGTACGACCTAAAACGAATGGAATAGCAAATAAGAACAGGATTACTGCAAGTGGGATCCAAAAAGTACCAAATTGACGCCAAATCGCACTGTCACCGGTAAACTGCCAAAAAGGCTCAAAAAGGAATAACAGGTACCATTCTGGTGCAGGAATATTCATACCGTGGTTCGGAAGCGGTGGCATGTCGTGATTAGTAGGAACCTGAAAAACGACAGAGAGGCCAACCAATAATACCAAGGTAATGGCCACCGCAATACCAGCCTTAAAAGCATGTTTTGGCCAAAAGCGATCGAACTCTTGAGGGTACGGCGGAGCGTACTTCTCATCGATATACATCTTTCGGTGCTGGCTTTTACTCATAACTACATATGTCTCAGGAGCCTATAACGGCTCGGAGATCCCATGTTTACCGATCATCTTGAAATGGAAAACCAAGAGCACGGCAATAATTAACGGCAACAAAAGAACATGGATGATAAAGGTCCGGTATATAGTGAATGTATCAAGAAGGAATGTCTGTACGAAGCCACCTATCACGGGCCAAGTTTCCACATAATCGACCCATATGGAATAAGACCAGTAAGCTCGCCAGTCCCACGGCAAAAGGATTCCGGTAATCACAAACAGAAAGACCATCAGCAATTGCAAAACACCTGAGGTCCAGTTGAACTCTCTCGGATTTCGATACGCCTTTCGGTAAAACACAGTAATCATGTGCGTAAATACTGTCGCAACCAACAACGTCGAGCCCCAACGGTGCATATTTCTAAAAAGCGACCCACCTGTTATCTCATTGCTCATACGTTCAATGCTTTGCAATGCAAATTCAGGGTTGGGCATATAAAAGAATATCAAAAAAATGCCTGTTAGGAGCTGCATAAGAATGATGACAAGAGAGATACCGCCGAAACAGAAGAAGAAGGCATCACTCGGAACTGCTTGACCCATCTTGTGACGCATAAATGTCACGAAACCGGTTCTTGAATCGACCCAATCGTAGAACCTAGAACTCATTCATGAACTCCATCTTATCTACCGGCGGTCTGGCACCATCCGAGTTGTAGCAGCGTTAGTCACCACGATCTGACTGGTGAGAGGCACAGAATGATGACTAAAATAGTCTTGTTTAAATATGAGTAGGAACCATTCTTGTCAAGTTAGTCAGAACTTAGTTTGAACTTCACTATTTCTTGAAAAATTGTAAGATAATTTCAGCATTTTTTTATCAGGCGGCCCCAGCCATACTGTTCGGTGGCGTTTCAAAACCGTACTTACTTTAGACGCTTTATACATTCAAGAGGAGACGACGATTGCATTTTAGAAAAATTGACAAACCCATACATGGCTTACTAGCTGAGCCTAGTTTGGTGGCCGTGAGGTCTTGGATGCACAGACCCTACTAGTTATTTTTATGCATCTGAAATTAGTTGTTTTCTCAAGTTGTTGCTTAATATCGATTGCCAATGGAGCGATGGGGCTTGATGAAGCTGACGTATTAAGGATCGGAACATTAAATCAGTGTGAGGGATGCGACTTACGCGAAGCTGAACTCATTGACGCAAACTTGAGCACAGGTGTCCTAAAAAACGCCGATTTACGTCAAGCAAACCTTCGGGGCGCTGACTTATCCAAAGCCAAACTCAACCACGCAAAGCTGAGAAAAGCCAATTTAAGTGATGCCAACTTGGCCGGTGCAGACTTTCGCGATTCTGACATGCGCAACACTATCTTAATAGGTGCGGACTTGAGATTTGCCAATCTAACGGCGGTGAACTTAAGTAAAGCGGACCTTGCAAATTCAAATCTAGCGCGTGCTACACTTGCCGGTGCTACTTTGCGTGGAAGTAACCTAACTTCTGCAAACCTGGGGAAAGCCGATTTGCGCGAAGCCGATCTAAGCGGTGCGACCCTTATCCAGACCAATATGGCCAAAATTAATTTGCGAAAGGCTTACCTCGGCG
>CAJWOI010000121.1 GCA_913044255.1 uncultured Alphaproteobacteria bacterium | reverse complement strand
TATTAGTCATTCCAATCACATCACAGCCCCAATCTCGATACAATTGTGATTCGGCTCGGGTTGAAAATTGCGGACCCTCCATCACCAAATATGTACCACCTCTCTGCATCTCCAACTCTGCAACTTTCGCGGCCTCGGTTAGCCGGTTCCCTAAACGGCGGCACACTGGATCACCGAGTGCCACATGACCTACCAAGCCCGTGCCAAAAAAGCTCTTCGTACGCGCGTAAGTTCGATCAATAAATTGATCAACTAAAACAAATGTTCCCGGGGCCAAATGTTCCCGGAGCGAGCCGACAGCACTCAATGAAATTAACTGCGTGCACCCCATCTCCTTTAACGCATAAATATTGGCTCGAAAATTAATCTCGCTGGGTGGAATCCGATGACCCTCTCCGTGGCGCGGCAGAAATAAAATCTCCTGGTCCCCAAGGCTACCAATCGTGATGTCAGCTGATGGAACACCAAACGGTGTCGGGACCGTTTGTTTTCGAACATTGGTCAATCCATCAAGTTGATCCACGCCAGTGCCGCCCATTACGCCAATCACTTCCGGTGCATCTAACCCATCCACTAACATCACTGCACCCAACCTGTTTGCGCGCTTCGTACTCGTTTCAATGTATAGGAAATCATTAATGTGCAATTTTCAAAAGTCTAATCTCAAACACCAGAGTAGAATTTGCAGGAATTAGGCCACCGCCAACTGCCCGATCCCCATAGGCGAGCTCGGGGGGTATCGTCAACTTACGCACTCCACCAACTTGCATCCCCCGCAAACCACGATCCCAACCTTCGATGACTTGTCTCGCACCGATCTGAAAACTGAAAGGTTGACCGCGATCGAGAGAGCTGTCGAATTTTGTGCCGTCTATTAACCAACCTGTGTAGTGAACCGTGACTTTGTCCCCGCTGATTGCCTCGACCCCAGTCCCAACCGATAGGTCTTCTATTTCTAAAAACCCAGCCGCAACATTCGAAATATGCAATGCTAGAAATACAACCACCGCGCTCAACAGGCGCATTTTAAACACCCCCAAAGTTTACATTGAACATTGAATCGAGTCACACGGCCTCGCAGCCAACCACTAACCAACATATTTAGCAAAAAATGCTAAAGTGCGTTCTAATGCTACGCTCGCCGCCTCTTTCTGGTAACTTGAACGCAGCTCACAGTTAAAGCCATGGTCTGCGTTTTCGTAGACATTAATCACGACGTCTTTCTGTGCCTCCCTGATTTTGTCCACATCTGAAAGTGGAATCATAGGATCCAAGGCCCCAAAATGCATCATAACGGGACATCTTGGCTTACCATCCAATTGGTTCGCGATACCACCACCATAATAACAAGAGGCAGCTGAAACCCCAGCCAGGTTGCAGGCTGAGAGCCAGCTTACCAAGCCGCCAAAACAATAACCGACTACGCCGATTTCACCCTCTCCCCGTTTTTCGGCCACACATGCTTGCACGTCCAGCAAGAATTCTGATTCTTTTAGGGCACCGCGCAGCTCAATTCCGCGTTCCATACCCGCTTCTTCATAGCTAAGCTCAACATCGGATTCCACTCGGTCAAACAAAGCAGGGGAGTAGACCTCGTAACCTTTTTTGCCGTATGCGTCGCAAACACCCCGAATATGCTCATTCACGCCAAATATCTCCTGAATAACAACCAAGCCACCGAGACGTCCTCTATCACCAGTGGCGGCTACGTGATAAGCTGAGAACACATGGTCATCAGCGGCTTTGAGACGAATTATTTCACCCATTGATGCTTTCTCCCGTACATTAAACACCTCGCAATGACCCATTAGATTTTGTTCGCCAAAACTACATACATACAATTAATAACCCTCTTGTACCTAGCAGAACCAAACTTTGGTAGTGTCTAACGCGAAGCATCGAATTTGGTGACCCAGACTAGGACATTTTGTGACTGCAAAAAACGATTTTTGGTATTTCAGCTCTCCGGCAGGGGCTGTAAAAAATTGGCGTTCTAGTACCATGATAGAAGAGCAAAATCTGATATTCGACCATGACTGACTTTTTAGTGAAGGTGGATAGATCCACCACACCGGCAAATTTTTCCTTCCCGCAACCCTTTAACGTGGCGGTACCGTTTATCGACCGTCACATACAAGAAAATCGTGGGGAAAGAATTGCGATTCAGTGTGCAAATCAGACCGTCACGTATGGTTTATTGGCGGAACAGGTTAATCGGTGCGGCAACGCACTCCTTAACCAAGGGATTACTTCAGGTGACCGGCTGATGATGATTGTCAAAGATACTCCGGCGTTCTTTTACCTTTTTTGGGGTGCAATTAAAGCCGGGGTTATACCAGTCCCGGTAAATACCTTACTCCGCGTGAATGATTACGCGTTCATGATAGAAAAAACAGCGTGCCAAGCTTTATGCTATTCGTCGGAATATATGGATGAAATTGAACCAGCCATAGTTGAGTCGCGCCATAAGCCACATGTAGTGTTTGTGGAGGGAACTTCTAATCACCAAACAATTTCTTTGGAATCGGTGATGGAATCAGCATCGCCAGAGCTTCTACCATTCCCTGCAACCGAACAGGATGATTGCTTCTGGTTATTTTCCTCTGGCTCCACGGGAAAGCCTAAAGCGGCTGTCCACCGGCATCGCGACATGGTTGTAACCAGCGAATTATATGGTGTGGGTTGTCTAAATATCACTGAGAACGATATTTTTTATTCAGCAGCCAAATTGTTTTTTGCATACGGTTTGGGCAATGCAATGACCTTGCCCTTATGGATCGGCGCACGCCTGATTTTGGACTGGCGAAAACCAACACCGGACATCACCTTCAATAATATTGCCCGTTACCGACCCAGTCTTTACTTTGGTGTGCCAACCCTATACTCCGCCCTTCTTAACTCATATGACGAATTGGACTCAAAGCCCAATTTATCCTCACTCCGTGCATGTGTATCCGCAGGAGAAGCACTACCAGCCGATATTTTGCGTCGTTGGCGCGAAAGAATAGGGATAGATATCCTAGACGGAATTGGCTCAACTGAGGCTCTACATATCTTTATCACGAATCTCCCGGACGAAGTGGTCCCCGGTGCAAGTGGACGGCTGGTGCCCGGTTATCAAGCGCAAATTCTTGACGAAAATGACAACCTGGTGATGCCTGGCACAATTGGAAGGTTACTCGTCAAAGGTCCCTCTACGGCAAGCTATTACTGGCAGGACCCCGAACGCACCGCAGAGACGATGAAGGGTGAATGGCTTGAAACAGGAGATACCTATCTACAAAACAAGGATGGCGTGTTCGTTTACTGCGGGCGAAATGATGACATGATGAAGGTAGGCGGCATTTGGTGTTCGCCTTTCGAGATTGAAGCTAAACTTGTCGAACATCCCGCAGTACTAGAAGCTGCGGTGGTGGCAAAAACAGATGCGGCAGGACTAGTAAAACCGGCAGCCTTTATAGTCCTGAACGATCCAAAAGCGGGAAACGACACAATAAAGAATGAGCTTATTTTATACGTCAAATCTGCACTTGCACGATACAAATTTCCTCGTTGGATTACGTTCGTTGACGCGCTTCCAAAGACTGCGACCGGGAAAATTCAAAGATTCAAACTCCGTACAAAATGACCCCGGGATCCAATGGCCCACACAGCTAAATCGAAGCTTATGGACAAAATAGAGCAGAATAAACACCTTCAGTTGGTTTGGGCCGGTGGACATAACCTTCTCACGGAATGGAGACCACCGAGCACTTCAGACCGGGCAAGTCTAGTGTTCTTACACGAAGGCCTCGGCAGCATCAGTCAATGGAAAGATCTCCCCCACAGTTTGGGTAAAAAAACTGGGTACGGCGTTCTGGTTTACGATCGGTTTGGCTACGGCGGTTCAGCTTGTTTAGCTGCACCACATCAACGTCCCAATGATTTCATGCAACGTGAGGCCAGTACAACTGTCCCTGATCTACTCAACACCTTTGGTATCAAGCAGGCAATTTTATACGGCCACAGTGATGGTGGCACTATCGCATTGCTAGCAGCAGCCGAAGGAGATACGCGTATCCTCGGGGTGGTGTCTGAATCTGCACATTTATTCGTCGAGCCTGACAGCATCGACAGTATAAGGTCCATTCGCTCCCAGTGGGAAACCACAGATTTGCGCGAACGACTTAGACGACATCACGGCGACAACGTTGACGGCGCTTTTCTTGGATGGAGCAACCTTTGGCTAAACCCCGATTTTGCATCGTTCGATGTCCGGGGTAAACTAAAAAACATTACTTGCCCAGTATTGGCAATTCAAGGGACCGGCGACGTCTATGGGACTCTTGCACAGGTGGATGCGATAAAAAAATCGGTGTCGGGAAATGTTGAAACATTAATCTTGCCGGACTGCGGTCATAGCCCTCATGTGGAAGCACGGACAGTTGTTGTGGATCACGTTTCTAAATTTTTATTGACAAATTTGCGTCATTGACAAGTACAGCGCTTTGATGATTCTACACTCAGAAAAGTCTCATACATTTTGAGATTGAGAATGAAGCATTGGCTGTTTGTTGTGTTTCTGACGGGATGGGTTTCCCTTTTTTCAACTCCATCCCAGGCAGGTATGGAGGCGTGGTTAACGGATGCCGCGTGGAATGGCCAAGAGATTCCGGATGGACAACAATGCTCTCGACACGGTGGCAGCGGCTCCACGCCTCCGCTAAAAATTACTGGAATACCAGCTGGCACCGATGAAATTGCTATTGCGTTTAACGACGAATCCTTTCCATTGATGAACAATGGAGGACACGGCGTGCTTGGCTTCACTTTAGACAACAACCGCTTTATATCGCTTCCCGCAATTCCGGGAGAGACAAATAATTTACCGGTAGGGGTCCGATCCATCGCACCACATCAAGCAACGGCGGCAGGATACTCCCCAGGCACGGCCTATTTGCCGCCCTGTTCAGGCGGAATGGGAAACCGATACAGTGTCACAATCACGGCAATAGAGTTAACGAGCAAGGGACGAGCACATTTGCTCGACCAAATTAAACTACCCCTCGGCCGATACTGACGATCTCGGTCGGCGAAATCACTCCTATACTTCCTTGTCCATCGGTTTCGTGGACTGCAGCTTTAATGTTATTTTGAGCATCGGAGATTGGAGACACACCGTGACCCAGATCGGCAAAGACAGCATGAAAACCCGTCGAACACTGGACGTCGATGGAAGACGATACGACTATTTTAGTTTGTCAGCAGCGGCCGAGGCAAGAATCGGTAACATTTCCCGACTTCCGTTTTCACTAAAAGTCTTGCTTGAAAACCTACTCCGTCACGAGGATGGAACATCAGTAACACTCTCCGATATACACGGAATGGCGGGCTGGCTTGAGAAACGAAAAATTGACCAAGAAATAGCTTTCAGGCCGGCACGCGTGCTGATGCAAGATTTCACAGGTGTGCCCGCCGTCGTCGATTTGGCGGCTATGCGTGACGCAATGCAGGCGCTCGGTAAAGATCCAACCAAAATCAATCCCCTATCAACGGTGGATCTGGTAATCGACCATTCCGTCCAGGTGGACCATTTTGGCAGCCAATCTGCTTTCAAAAAAAACGTCGACATAGAAATGTCCCGCAATCAAGAGCGCTACGAGTTCCTACGATGGGGACAGACAGCGTTTGAAAATTTTCGTGTTGTTCCACCGGGAACCGGTATATGCCACCAAGTTAATCTAGAAAATCTGGCACAGACCGTATGGACCAGCGAAGTCGGCAAAGCTACCATTGCTTACCCGGACACACTTGTGGGAACAGATAGTCACACCACCATGATCAATGGCTTAGCGGTGCTTGGTTGGGGCGTGGGTGGAATTGAGGCCGAAGCCGCCATGCTTGGCCAACCGATCTCAATGCTAATTCCCGAAGTTATTGGCTTCAAGTTAACTGGAGAACTACAGGAGGGCACCACGGCGACGGATTTGGTACTAACCGTGACCCAGATGCTACGGTCCGAGGGCGTCGTGGGGAAATTCGTAGAATTTTACGGTCCAGGCTTAGAACACCTTGCAATTGCAGACCGTGCAACGATCGCAAACATGGCTCCTGAATATGGGGCCACTTGCGGGTTTTTCCCTATTGATCAGGAAACCATCGCTTATCTCAAATTTTCAGGGCGAGCCCCAGAGCGAGTGGAGCTCGCTGAGGCTTACGCAAAAGCTCAGGGACTGTGGCGCGACTCTTCTACGCCCGATCCTATATTTTCGGGAAACGTCGAGCTTAACATTAGCACAGTCGAGCCCAGCATTGCTGGTCCGAGGCGACCACAAGACAAAATTCTATTACGCAAAGCCAAACGCACCTTTGAAGCACTAGTAACCGAAGAACTCGACCGGCACAAAAAGAGTGCTGGCAACGTCATGACAACGGATGAAGGCCAAGAGGACGAGATATCCGATGGCGCGATCGTAATTGCTGCGATTACCAGTTGCACAAACACATCCAATCCAAGCGTTATGCTTGCAGCGGGCCTCTTAGCTAGAAATGCGGTTAAATTCGGCCTCAAAGTAAAGCCTTGGGTAAAAACGTCACTCGCCCCAGGGTCAAAAGTGGTCACCGATTATTTGAGGGCTGCCGGCGTTGACCAAGATCTTGATTCGCTTGGTTTCAATTTAGTTGGATACGGGTGCACGACATGTATTGGAAATTCCGGTCCGCTACCCGAGTCGATTGAGGCTTCGATCCGAGCCCGTAACCTTTTAGTTGCGTCGATACTTTCGGGCAATCGAAATTTTGAAGGTCGAGTTCATTCGCTAACCCGGGCCAATTATTTAGCCTCACCACCGTTGGTGGTGGCTTATGCTTTAGCCGGCTCAATGCTAGTGGATTTAATCAAGGACCCGATTGGCAATGACCGGAACGGCAAACCAATTTACCTAAGCGATATTTGGCCTTCCAATATGGAAATTCAGGACACAATTAAAAAATCCGTAACGCGTGAGATGTTCCGAACTCAATATTCTAATATCTCCGAGGGCGATGAAAGTTGGAAAAAAATTCATACCCCAATAGGCCAAACATACGCATGGCCACAATCCACTTATGTGCATCGCCCGCCTTATTTTTCCGACATAGGGAAAACACCGCCACCTATCTCCGATATTCGTAACGCAAGGATTTTAGGTTTGCTGGGGAACACCGTAACCACTGATCACATTTCCCCCGCCGGCGCAATACCAACCGACGGACCGGCGGGTACGTATTTGAAGAGCCAAGGGGTCGAAACAAAGGATTTCAATTCATTTGGCGCACGGCGAGGCAACCATGAAGTAATGGTGCGGGGCACATTTGCCAATATCCGTCTCCGCAATGCGATTGTCCCAGGAACCGAAGGTGGTTGGACAAAAATCATGCCTAATGGAGACCAGGTATCGATTTACGACGCCGCCGTCCACTACGCCAAAACCGGCACGCCGTTAGTGATTATCGCTGGAAAAGAGTATGGCACCGGATCATCGCGTGACTGGGCTGCCAAAGGTACTAAACTGCTAGGCATCCAAGCTGTAATTGCAGAAACGTTTGAACGCATTCACCGCTCCAACTTGGTCGGTATGGGTGTGCTACCGGCGACCTTTAGACAGGGAACAACCCAAACTTCGTTGGGTCTCGACGGCAGTGAATTGATCGACATTCTTGGGCTTGACGACCAGATCCAGCCGCGCATGGAGTTGATCTG
>CAJWOI010000120.1 GCA_913044255.1 uncultured Alphaproteobacteria bacterium | reverse complement strand
CTTTCAAGATAAATTTAGCTCAGTTGGCCTAGGGATGCGCTGGTGCCGGCCTGACCTGTGGCAAATTGTGTCACTTCTAATAGCTATTTTGGTATCAATTCCTGCGCTAGTTGTTCTCGTCCATTTGGGTTTTCCTATGGGCGAGGTGTGGCAACATCTTGCGGATACTGTGCTGCTACGTTATGTGCGCAATACCGCATGGCTCGCGTTGGGGGTCGGGTTGATCGGGTTTATAATAGGCGGTGGCACGGCATGGTTGTGTGCTAACTGCCGTTTCCCTGGTCGATCCATATTCAAGTGGGCATTATTACTTCCTCTTGCCGTTCCCACGTATGCGATTGCCTTCAGTTATGCAGGATTACTAGAGTACGCAGGGCCGCTTCAGACAAGTTTGCGGTCAGCTTTCGGCTGGTCGCGCGGTGACTATTGGTTCCCTGAAATCCGCTCTCTGCCCGGTGCAATTATAGTGATGGCTTGCGTGCTTTATCCGTACGTCTACTTGCTCGGGCTCGCAGCATTTACGGGGCAATCCAGCAATGCATCTGAAATTAGTCGCACTTTGGGGAAAGGTCCGTGGGTTACCTTTTTTAGAGTTACGCTACCATTGGCCAGGCCCGCTATGATCGCTGGTACTGCTCTAATGATTATGGAAGCACTCAGTGATTTTGGCGCGGTCCAATACCTAGGTGTAGATACTTTTACGACCGGTATTTACCGTACGTGGTTCGCGCTTGGCGCCCCCCAGGCGGCGGCGCAATTGTCTGCTATACTCTTGCTGTTCGTGTTTGCAACCATGTTGGCGGAGCAGTGGTCCCGGGGAAGGGCCCGCTTTTACCAAGTTACCGGGCGGGATCGATTATCGTCAGGTATTGAGCTCCGCGGGACACGCGCCCTATTGGCAGTGATTGCCTGCCTAGTGCCACTGTCGCTGGGGTTTCTCATCCCAAGTGCGCAGTTGGTCTTTTGGACGGTATCGACGTGGTCCGAGGTGGTGGACTATCGGTTTGTTCTGTACGCTTGGCATAGCGTTTCTCTTGCAGCACTTACTGCCGTGTTGGCATTATTTTTTGCCTTAACGCTCCGGTACTCTCTTAGAATTGGGGGAAATTGGGGAAGCCGGTTGAGCATACGTTTTGCTGGTCTGGGTTACGCTGTGCCGGGCTCGGTGATTGCAGTGGGCGTCTTACTGCCTTTTGGGTGGGTGGATAGAACGGTAGACGAATTTGCGCGGGAGTGGTTCGGGACTTCAACCGGCTTGATATTTACGGGCGGGATCGCAGCTATGGTGTTCGGTTATTTAGTTCGATTTATGGCTGTTGCATTGGGGGCGGTCGAATCGGCTTTGGATAAAGTAAGTCCGCAGTTGGATGAAGCAGCGCAAACGCTTGGTGTCCGTCCCATTCAACGGTTATGGCGGCTTCATGTCCCGTTATTGTTCAATGGGCTCTTGACAGGTGGTTTATTGGTATTTGTCGACGTGATGAAGGAACTGCCAGCAACGTTAATATTGCGGCCATTTAACTACGATACATTGGCCGTGCGTGCGTACGAATTGGCTTCTGATGAACTCTTAGCGGAATCCGCGAGTGCCGCCCTTGCTATTGTAGCCGTTGGATTGATTCCAGTGATTGTACTTAGTCGTTCTATCGGGCGTTTTGGCTTCACTGTACCTGGGAAAGGTGGTCGGATATGACGGCGATCTTGCCAGGATTGGAATTGGTGGGCGTTAGCCACACGTTTGGAAACAAAACAGTAATACAAGGTTTGGACCTTGTCGTTCCAGATGGTTCGTTAACTTGTTTGTTGGGCCCATCCGGTTGCGGCAAGACGACGGTCTTGCGTTTAGCAGCCGGTCTTGAAACACTCCAGGTGGGGCAGATTAAAATCAACGATGTGTGTGTTGCAGATGTAAACAATACAATTCCTCCCGAGACCAGAAATGTTGGTCTTATGTTTCAAGATTATGCCCTATTCCCCCATTTGACCGTACTTAGAAATGTTTCCTTCGGGCTTAATTCTTTGCCCACGGGTTCGAGGGATGTTTTGGCAAAAGAGGCACTAGCCCGTGTCGGGATGTTAGATGCGGCTAGTTTTTATCCGCATATGCTTTCCGGTGGCGAACAACAGAGAGTTGCATTGGCCCGTGCTGCAGCGCCTAGTCCTGGAGTGATGTTACTTGATGAGCCTTTTTCGGGGTTAGATACTGAACTTCGAGCCAGTTTGCGTCAGGATACCTTGCGTCTGATAAAGGAGACTGGAGCAACGACATTGATGGTTACCCATGATCCGATGGAGGCAATGTTGGTGGCTGACCATTTAGCACTAATGAACGGGGGCAGGGTAGTTCAGGCAGGGTTACCCATGGATCTTTATCGCCAACCAAACACCCCATTTTGTGCGAGGTTTCTAGGGGAGGCAATTGAATATATCGGGTTCGTGCGGTCTGGGGAGGTGGTCACTCCATTAGGTTCCGTGCCCTCAGAGAATGCAAAGGAAGGCGATGAAGTGGTGGTCTTGGTGCGACCGGAAGCCTTGAATCTAAGACCTGAATCGGAAGGACAGGGTATCATCGCGACGGTCGGCGGTCGGAGAGATTTGGGCTTGCAGACGAAATTGGAGCTTCGGCTCGAATCCGACGATGAGCCGGTTCATGTAAATCTGCCGGCACAGGATTTACCACTCACTGGCAGCAAAGTGGCGGTATCCCTTGATTTCACGATGGTATTTGTATTTCCGGTCAGGGATCGCTAAGTACTATGAGTTCAACGGGCCGTCAGCATTAAATACGGCTGTTCGGGTTAGGCTTAATTGTACAGGAGGCGCGCCTCCGGGTTATTCGGGAGAGCATGTTATGGGTAACATTGGGGTTTGGCAGATTGTTCTGATCCTTGCGATCGTGTTGATCTTATTCGGCGCCGGAAAATTACCGCGCGTCATGGGTGATGTTGCCAAAGGGGTGAAAAGCTTTAAAGCAGGCTTAAAGGAAGAGCCGGAGGAGCAGACAGTGAAAGAGGTGTCGCAGGCTGAAGCTAGTCCTGTGGCGGCCTCAGAGGAAACTGCGGCAGAGCCGGTCCCGGTGGTCAACAAACAGGACGGACCAGCGAATAGTTAAAGCTGTTCTATGTGCTGTCGATGAACAAATAAGGAATTGAAGAGGGCGGATAGTGCTAGACCTTGGTTGGAGCGAAATGGCGATGATCGCTGTGGTGGCGCTGTTCGTTATTGGACCCAAGGACTTGCCTAAGGCTCTGCGTACGTTGGGGCATTATGGTGGCAAGGTTCGTGTTCTTGCGCGCGAATTCCGTTCGAGCATTGACGATGCTGTCCGTGAAGCGGAATTGGAGGAGGTTAGGAATCAAATCCAGTCCGTGACAAATATGGATTTGGATACCGCACTCGATGCCACAGAACGTCTCGCAGACAATCGCCAGAATTCGGACTCGGAATCAACTTCTGAGGACGAAAATATCGAGTCCAAAGAGTCAGAGAAAATCGATGATGTTCCGGCGAACAAACATTTTGCGCGGTTTGGAGAGCATTACACAAAGAAGGGTGGCAGTGCATCTATTGGTGCCTCGACTCATGCTACACCTCCTGTGAACGATAAGGACCAGACTCCATCGGTGAGCCCGGCACAAAACCTTCCGAGTGGTGTGGCTCAAGTAGTTGAGGCTCGGGAACGGGCTGAGACCGAACTTCGGACGGAAGCTGAGGATGCAAAAAAAACGAAATCAGCTGCTCCAGAAACTCTAGCCGAATCCTAATTTCTTCCTGTGTCGACCTCACACGAGCCTGACGAAAACGAACTCGGCCCAAAGGCGCCGCTTATTGAGCACCTGATCGAATTTCGCAATCGCCTGATGTATTCGGCGATTGTATTATTTGTGTGTTTTATTGCCTGTTATATCGTTGCAGAGGACATATACGCCTTTCTGGTGCGGCCGTTAGCGGACATATACGCGGATATCGGCGTTGAAAACCCGCGGATGATTTATACGGCCTTGCATGAGGCTTTTTTTACGTACTTGAAACTCGCTTTTTGGGCGGCCGTTTTCCTGTCATTCCCGGTACTAGCTATGCAGGTCTACATGTTTATCGCTCCAGGGCTTTATAAAAATGAGCGGGGTGCATTTTTTCCATTTTTGGTTGCGACTCCAGTTTTATTCACAGCTGGAGCTGCACTGGTTTATTCATTCATATTCCCGCTTGCCTGGAGGTTTTTCCTCGGCTTTCAATCGTCCGGCATCGATGGCGGGCTAGCGATTGAACTGGAGGCAAAAGTCAATGAGTATTTATCCTTAGTACTAAAATTAATGTTTGCATTTGGACTTGCTTTCCAGTTGCCCGTGGCTTTGACACTTATGGCTCGGGCAGGGCTCGTAACAGCTAAAGGGTTAGCCCAAAACCGGAAGTACTCGATCGTCATTGCCTTTATAGCGGCTGCGATATTAACTCCACCCGACATTATTAGTCAGATAGGGCTTGGCTTGCCGATCTTGGTTTTGTACGAGATTTCCATCGTACTGGCCCGTATGGCTGAAAAGAAACGTGCCAAACGTGAACAGGAAGAGGAAGAAAGATTGAACGAGGCCTTGAAAGGGACTGATGGGGAGCAAGTAACCAACACGGACCCGGGCAACGATGATAATTTTGACGAAACGGATTTTAATGATACGCGGTAAGTAAACCTGGGTATCCGCGCTACTTATTAACTGGTCAGCAAAATGTGCAAGGGCAATGTTTGACGTTAAATGGGTCCGTGAGAATCCGGACAGTTTTGATTCAGGACTTGCCCGTAGAGGGATAGCGCCTAAGGCTGCCGCTCTGGTGGATCTTGATCAACGTCGCCGCAAGTTAATCGCGAGCACACAAGAACTTCAAGAACAAAGGAACCAGGTTTCCAAGCAAGTCGGCGCTTCGAAAAAACTTGGGGAGTCGGTTGAAACGTTGGTCGGGCAAGTGGTCGCTCTGAAGGCGAGGCTACGGGACTCCGAAAGAGAGCTGCGTAAAATAGAACGCGATATCCAGAGTTTTCTGTTGCAACTTCCGAACTTACCTGAAGGAGAAGTACCGGACGGTGAAGATGGGACCAGCAACGTTGAAGTGCGGCGGGTAGGAAAACCACGAGAGTACGATTTTGCGGCCAAGCAACACTTTGACCTTGGTGAGACGCTTGGCCAGATGGATTTCGATGCGGCGGCCCAGATGGCTGGGGCGCGGTTTGTAGTTGTAAGTGGTCAGCTCGCCCGGCTTGAACGGGCATTGGCCTCTTTTATGCTGGACCTCCACACTGGAAGTCATGGATATCGGGAAATTAATCCACCGTACATGGTCCGTGACACCGCTCTAATTGGTACCGGACAATTGCCTAAGTTTTCCGATGATTTGTTTTGTACTACCGATGACCGTTGGCTCATTCCAACAGCCGAAGTACCTTTGACAAACCTGGTCTACGGACAAGTATTAAACGAGTCGATCTTACCTTTGCGATATACGGCGCATACGCCTTGCTTTCGTTCGGAGGCGGGGGCCGCCGGTAAGGACACAAAGGGGATGATGCGTGTTCATCAATTTTCGAAAGTGGAGATGGTATCAATTACTACTGCTAAACGGTCTAGCGATGAGTTGGAGCGGATGACCAATTGCGCTGAAACAGTGCTTAAGAAATTGAAATTGCCTTATCGCGTGATGCTACTGTCCTCCGGTGATATGGGGTTTTCGGCCCAGAAAACATATGATCTGGAGGTCTGGATTCCGGGTGAAGGACGTTATCGCGAAATCTCTAGCTGCTCCAATTGCGGGGACTTCCAGGCTCGCCGAATGGGGTCTCGTTATCGGCCCAACGGATTAAGAGAGTTATCCTTTGTGCATACCCTCAATGGATCAGGGCTCGCCGTCGGCCGCGCGCTGGTTGCGGTGATGGAGAATTACCAGAACTCGGATGGGACAATTAAAATTCCTGACGTCCTACGGCCTTATATGGGTGATGCAGAGACTATCAGGATCGATTAACTGAACCGTGACGGATCTTGCTGGAATGCGCATTCTTTTGTCGAACGATGATGGCATAGATGCTCCTGGACTGAAATGTCTAGAGCGTGTGGCACGTAAACTAAGTGAGGACGTGTGGGTTGTAGCGCCCGAACGGGATCAGAGCGGTGTATCGCATGCACTGTCTTTGTCGGACCCGGTCCGTTATAGGTCCCTTGGTGATCGTAAATTTGCGGTGGAGGGCACACCTACGGACAGCGTTCTCCTGGGAATTCTAAATTTGATACCGCCACCGCGACCCAGCTTGTTATTATCGGGTGTTAATCGGGGGGGTAACTTGGGTGATGATGTGACATATTCAGGGACTGTGGCCGCTGCGATGGAGGGGACACTCCTCGGAATACCGTCCATTGCATTGAGCCAATATACAGTCCAACGTGAGAAAGCGAATTGGGCCACGGCAGAAAATTATGCACCCGATTTAATACGTCGGTTAGTGACGATAGGTTGGTCGTCTGATGTTTTGATGAATGTAAATTTCCCTGATGTGCCTGAGGGTAAAGTGGGTGGAGTGTCAGTTGCCTATCAGGGACGGGGAAAACCGGGATCGGTGTTGGAGCGACGGGTAGATGCGCGCGGCCGTGACTATTATTGGATTGGTTCGACACGTACCAATGAATCGGTCTCTGATGGTTCAGACCTTTCCGAAATTCTAGCGGGAAGAATTACAGTGACACCATTGCATATGAACCTTACTGACCAAGAAGCTTATGAGAAATTGAGTAAGGCGCTCAAATAATAAACCAGGGGCGGAATGAACAGGCCTACGGATAAAGCACGGCTCTTATTACAGATTCGTCAGGAGGGAATAACAAATCCTCGAATCCTTGCTGCATTCGAGGCAGTTCCGAGGTACTTGTTCGTCCCGGAAATTCTTGCGGGCCACGCTTATGATGACACGTCCCTCCCCATATCCTGTGGCCAAACAATTAGTCAACCAAGCTTAGTGGCGGTAATGACCAATGTCTTGGACGTTGGAGATCGCATGAAGGTGTTGGAAATTGGCACGGGCTCGGGGTATCAAACGGCGATACTTGCCCAGTTGTGCCGACGTGTTTACACCGTGGAGCGTCATCGGATATTAAGTATTGAAGCTGCGCAGAGATTTCAGAATCTTGGGATTCCTAACATAAGCACGCGCATTGGTGATGGATATTGTGGATGGCCTGCGCAAGCACCGTTTCAACGCATCCTGGTCACCGCCGCTGCACCCGAACCCCCATTGACATTATTGGAGCATCTTGCGGAGGATGGTGTCATGGTGATCCCGATTGGACCAACGGATGCAAAACAAACCTTGTATCGGTTGCATCGACAGGGAAAGAAGTACAAAGAAGAGCGTTTAATTGACGTCCGCTTTGTTCCTTTGGTAGAGGGGAAGACAGACGAAACCGACGCGGACTAGGATTGTTAAAAAGATGATCACGTGCAGGGTGTGCATCAAATCCAGCGGGCTTGTTCTTCTGTTTACTGTTTTTCTTTTAGCTGGTTGTTGGAGGCCTCCATCAGTCCAAATCTATACCTCTACCTCAGAAATCGAGAATACAGAATTATCTGCGCGTTCGGATGCCGCTCTGCATGACCGCGGATACGAGTCCATTTATGTCGTAAAAAAGGGTGATACCGCCTATCAAATTGCGCAATGTCATGGAGTAGAGCTGAGAGCTTTTGTCGTAATCAACAAAAT
>CAJWOI010000119.1 GCA_913044255.1 uncultured Alphaproteobacteria bacterium | reverse complement strand
ATGTTTTTGTTAATACTCGTGATCATAGGAATTTCAACACGCACCACCTGGGGGACATTTGCGACGTTTCTAGTCATCCTTATGTCCGTGCTTATTGCACTGGGTGTGGCCGGATGGGCAGGCGCGGTGCTGGTTCCATCTTCTGAGATTTCCCCAATCATCATCCTTACTCTCTCGGTTGCACACAGCGTGCATATCCTCGCCAGCATGCGCCTTTCGATGCAAGGGGGCTTGGGGAAACATGATGCATTGGTAGAAGCACTTCGTATCAATATGGCGCCTGTGTTTATTACCAGCGTCACCACTACAATCGGCTTCTTGTGCATGAACTTTTCGGATGCACCGCCATTCCGTTTGCTTGGTAATATAGTTGCAACCGGCGTAATCGTGGCGTTTGTTCTTTCTATTACTCTTTTGCCTGCTTTGGTATCGATCCTTCCGGCGAGTGCGACTCAGACGAATGGCATTGGTAGCCGTATGATGGACGGGTTGGCCGGATTGGTGGTGAGACACCGCGAAAAATTATTCTGGGGTACCGGAGCCGCGATTGTACTTCTGGCACTCGGTATCTTGCGGATCGACCTTGACGACAATTTTCTGAAATACTTTGACCGCTCGGTCCCCATTCGGGTTACTTCAGATTTTACAGAGGCCAATTTAAATGGACTGCAGATGTTGCAGTATTCCGTGCCTTCTTCGGACGAAGGTGGGATCTCGGATCCCGATTATCTTACAAGACTTGAGGCTTTTGGCCGATGGTTCAAGTCACAGCCAAAGGTTACCCATGTGGCTGCAATTACTGAAGTATTCAAACGACTCAACCAGAGCATGAATGGCGACGACCCCGATTTTTATCGGCTCCCGGAGGGAAGAAATCTCGCGGCACAATATCTTTTGCTATACGAGATGTCTCTGCCATATGGGCTTGACTTGAATAACATGATCAATGTCCCAAAATCGGCTAGCCAACTGATGGTTTCGGTTAAAGGGATCTCCTCGAAAGAAATACGTCAGTTGGATGCCCGGGCCCAAGTGTGGTTATCGGAGAATATGCCAGAAACCCGTGCACCGGGCACCGGCTTGTCGGTGGTATTCTCGTACATCTCCGGGCGCAACATAAATTCGATGCTGGGAGGTTCCATTACGGCCCTAGTGGTAATTTCGCTGGTGCTGATCTTTGCTTTGCGCAGTGTCAAAATGGGTTTGATTAGCTTAATCCCAAACCTATTTCCAGCTGCAATGGCATTCGGACTGTGGGGTTATGTTCATGGCAATGTTGGCCTGGCTATCGCTATCGTGCTCGCCATGACGCTCGGCATCGTGGTTGATGATACAGTTCATTTTTTAAGTAAGTATCTTCGCGCCCGGCGCGAGCATTCGATGGATGCTGTGGAAGCGACACGTTATGCCTTTCGTACGGTCGGGGTGGCTCTGTGGATCACATCAGTAACCTTGGTTGTCGGATTTGGTGTTCTTGCCATATCCAGCTTCAAGGTCAACTCTGACATGGGCCTATTGAGTTCTGTGACAATCGCCTTTGCGTTGCTCGCGGATTTTCTTTTCCTACCACCCTTACTGATGAAATTGGATCGGGCAAGCGCGAAGCCAGCATGAATGTAGCCAATCTGATTCACGAAGTGATCCGACAGTCTCTAATACGGAGCAGGACCGGCAATAGATCCGGGGCAGTTTGAGGTTTATTGAAGTGACTATGTGTCCAAGTTGCAGCTTGATAGCTAGGTTTATATACTCCGCGCCACTAAAACGGCCATGAGAAAGGCGTGGGCAGCACATGGCCGCACGAAAGAAAAAAAAGAAACCCAACGAAGATCCTAAACGGGCGTCCAAGCGTAAGCCTGTCATCCTTCCTTCCGACTATAGCCCAAGCGAGGATGAAGACTTCATGAATCCGCTGCAGCGGGAGTATTTCAGGCAAAAGCTGATTGAGTGGCGCGAAGAAATACTGGCTGAATCATCTCAAACCATTGTGAACTTGCGGGAAGAGACAAATCAACAGCCTGACCTAGCCGACCGCGCTTCCGTAGAATCTAGTCGATTGATCGAGTTGCGTAGCCGGGATCGGGAGCGGAAGTTGTTGACTAAAATTGATGCCGCCTTACGAAGAATCGAGGATGGCAGTTACGGCTGTTGTGAAGAAACTGGAGACCCCATAAGCTTGAGTCGCCTGGAGGCGCGCCCCGTTGCGACGTTGGGTATCGACGCACAAAAGCGACATGAGCGCTTAGAAAAGTCTTTTAACGATCAGTGAGGCCGTTCAACACTTGATCTTTGCGCTATAAAATCCTGAAGCGGAACTATCAGCGCTTGCCTGAGGAGCGTGGTTGTTAACTTTATCGGGACAGAGATCCCTGAACGGCGTGTATGCTGGCTGGCTAGGCCGGTGTTATAGATGGCCTGTTCGTAGCGAGTAACTATGGTTTTTTACTTGTGCGCTTTAGGTTGCTGGCCACAGCTCAGGCTCTGGGAGGCCATGTTGTTGACAGGTGACTCGCACGCAATTCGCGAGCAGGCAAGCGACGGTCATTGGGCCCACTCCCCCAGGAACTGGTGTGATGGCGCCGGCAATCTGCACCGCTTCACTAAACGCTACATCACCGACAAGCCTGGTGGTGTTGTCTGGTCCAACTATACGATTGATTCCTACGTCGATCACAGCTGCGCCGGGTCGAATCCAACCTCCTCGGATCATCTCCGGCCTACCTACCGCGGCAACTAGTATATCAGCACGACGGCAGAGCTCGGCAAGGTTCCGGGTCCGCGAGTGAGCAACGGTAACGGTACAATTCTCCCGTAGTAGCAATTGCGCAATTGGTTTCCCCACTATGTTAGAGCGCCCGACAATAACCGCGTTTGCGCCTTCCAGGTCGCCCAGAGTCTCCTTCAGAAGTATCAGACATCCTTGCGGCGTGCAGGGTGTCAACCCGTTGCGGCCGGTCACGAGTCTCCCAGCGTTTAGAAGGTGAAACCCGTCTACATCTTTGGTTGGAGCGATTGTATCGATGACAATATCCGAGTCCATTTGATCGGGGAGGGGTAGTTGCACTAAAATTCCGTTGATGCTGAGGTCGTTGTTAAGGGCCTCTATTTTTTTCAGCACCGCCACTTGCGAAGTCTCAGTCGGAAGTTGTTCGTGGAGGCTTGTCATTCCTGCCGCAGTGCTTTGCTTTGCTTTGTTGCGCGTATAGATTTGGCTTGCAGGATCATCTCCAACCATTAAGACGGCGAGGCCGGGGACGAGGTTGTGCTCACTTCCAAGCCAATTCACCGTATCCGCAATAGTATTCCGGAGTCGCGCGGCAAATACTTTCCCGTCTATTAGTTGAGCATCGGTCACTGTTTACTCCCAAAACTGGTGATACCAACCGGATAACTCTTCCGTGTAATTTGTCAACCTTGCTTCGATGACTTGCGCAAGAGCCACACTCTGGATTAGCTATAGGTTCATAAAGATGGGGCGTAGCCAAGCGGTAAGGCAACGGGTTTTGATCCCGTGATTCCCAGGTTCGATCCCTGGCGCCCCAGCCACTCAGTCAACCAACGCTACAGGCGCTGCCTACTAGGTTATCAGACAGCCGTTGGTCCGAATCAATCTTCGGAACGCGCATATTCATATGCGCCTGCTTCAGTGTTCATCCCAGGGATTGTGTTTCGCCGGTGATGGCAACCAGACTGTTTCGAAGTTTTTCTGTAGTTCCTTCTCTTTTGCGAGTTCGTCCGAGATACTCAGTTTTGAGTATTTCGCCTCGGTCGGGCTCGACCACCCCCCCATATTTAGGTTCGCTGCTGACATAATCTTTTTAGTTTTCTTATCGCACTTCGGGCATTTGATTTTGGGTTTTTCGTTCATGCTGTGACGTACCATGTAAATCATCCGACATGGGTCGCACATATATTCGTACGTTGGCATTGTGACGATATTCTCCCAAAAAAGGTGATGGCCGGGACTTGTCCCGGCCATCATCCCGTTTACTCGGATATTAAAATCGCGTTAGGCAACCCGATAAGTAGGTTGACCAAGCTCATTAGTGGCCGATTTCAGGCCCCAAATGCGGGCAGCATTGCCGCCGAGGACCTTTGCTTTGATTTCATCGGTTAATTGAGGATAGCCATGTCCTTCGATCAATTCGTCCGGAATTTGGAATCGACGAAAGGCATCAATCTGCCATTGTGGGTTGCCCCACAACAGGGAATCGGTCCCCCACATCACATAATCGGAGCCAACGTCACGGAGTAATGTGCCAAGTACATGGGCACAATCAACCGGTCGACTTGAGACTGTGGCCGCGAAAGTGGAGCCAATTTCACAATACAGGTTGGTCCGATGCGGTTTGAACATCTTCAGCGCTGCCAGTTCCTCGTGATACGGCCAGGCCGAATGGAAGGCGATGAAGTTTATATCAAGGAAGTCATCGCACGCTTGGTCGAAATCCTCGACGTGGGCATAGCGAGCCATGAACTGACCAAACGGGATGCCTTTGTGACAGCCTACGTTGTTGATGCCTAGCTCCAGGCACTTCTCCCACATCGGGTAGGCCCTTTCCACATCGTCGAACCACCAGCCCTTTTGAGGGGTGGAGTCAAAGGTATACAGCTTAAGGCCTGAGGTACTGTAGTTCGTGACGTAATCCTCGAGCCGTTCTAATGTCTCCGTGACACCCTGGTTCGGCGTCAAGCCACCAGCCATCATGATAGTGCGATCAGGAAACATTTTCTTGACTTCAGCCTGCTCTTCCATCGGGATCATATCTTTTCCGCCATAGTCCTCTCGGAACCCGAACGGATTAAAGATGCCGACGTCGGTATCGCTGCCATCTAACAAGAGTTTGCCGTAGTTCTCGACGTTCATGTCGGACGTGCCATTCGGCAGTCCCATCGCTTTTCCTAAACCGTCGAGCAGGTCAACGAAATACATGCCCGCATCCGTGGTGTTAACACCTCTGATGTAGCCTTCCGCACGGGTGCAGATATGGGTGTGCTGATCAACCACCGGCCCCATATTGCCCTTTAGGAAGCTTTTGACTTCTGCAGTTGCTGCGACTTCGCGCGCCTCGGCTTTATCCACGTTGAAAAATTTCATGCCAGTGGCGGCATTAACCGCTAGCATCGCGCCTGCAAACCCGCATGCAGACCGGAAGAAATCGCGACGACCGACTTCCGTCTTTTCGGCCAACTCTTCCATGTGGTTCTGTACTTGGTCGCCCAAATCGCCATGGGTAAAATAGGCGCTACCTTGTTCATAAGGATTCGCCGGATTGACAATTGTCCCGTCAATCCCTTTAAAAAGTTTCAAGTCTACATCGTGAAAAACTGCCATAATACTCCTCTCCTTGGTGGTTCGAACCACCATTTTTGTAACGATCGTTACCCGGAGCACCCGCCCGCAAGGTGTCCAGCCTGGCGAGACCGGACATTGCGACGCCAACGCGATGCTCCAGCAAAAATAGTACGGCGCGAAGGGCCGCATGTCAAAACCACTGGCGTAGATTTTTCTGTATTAAATTAATGAGAAGGATCGAGGGTAAACGATAACCGTGTCAGTCAAGGGGGATACCAGCGGCATTACGGACTTCCTTGGCAATCTCCTTGCATTTGCTATGGATCTGATAGAAAACGATTTCCTGATTCTCCGAAATCGAGCGAACAACTCGTTCAAATTGTCGCTTGTACACATTGGCTATGGAATCGCGAATATCCTGAGCTGCCTGCGTGTCTTCGTTGACCGACGCTAATTGGGCTAGGGCGGCTAAGAGCGCTCTCCATCTGTCACCCTCGTTAGCGAATTGCTCTATGGTTGTTCTATTGCCCGTAAGTTCCGCGACTTTGCGCGCAGCGTCGTACCCAGCGACACAACGGGTGGTATCACGTATCACCTCGATGGCGGGCCTTGCCACGGCAGAAAGTCCCTGTGGGTCACCACTGATCATTATGGCCCCGAGCAGTGCTACGGCACCGATCATGTTTCTAAAAACATTACGCTTTTTATGCCAGATGCCGTGTTTGATGTGCTGTTCCGTTCCCTGTGACCCAGAAATAAGCCCCGGTGACTTCAGCTTAGCAACCATGATTTAACATTTGACGGTAGGCCCCACTGGAAAAGTTACCTTAAATATCGAGTTTTCCAATGATTTAGCTACATCCGTATGGTGCAAACTATATTTTTGACTATTATTCTAGGGACTCAGGAGTCCTGGCCGATTTTAGGCTGTTCATGTGTGGTGTTTTTGTCACATTACCGCTTAATAGGTGCCTTTACGGTGCTGAGACGGTTGATTTAACGCGCCCGTCATAATGTAATGCTTGGACTGGTGGGGCTACTTTGTTCGGCTACACTGGGTTTTGGCTCTGGGACTTAATGCCTGGTTGCCATTCGATATCGATATTTTTTGTAGAACACACAATGATGAGGGTACCCAATATGCGTAAAGTCGCACAGCAGGCTTCGTCGGGCACTCGTTCAGTCGTCAAAGGTTTTGTCTATTCGACAGCTGTTGCCGCTCTTTTAGCGGCGGCGCCAGCGCAAGCCAACGACGTGGATGAGATGCGTGCCGAACTGCAAAACTTGCTCGACCGCATGGAGCGCGTCGAACAGAAACAAACACAATCTGCCTCTATGGCGGCACTACCTACTTATACGCGTGCTATCAAAAAGAGTTATGTACCGGAGATGCCTGGTAGTCAGCGGACAAGCTGGGATATTAGAGACCGATACATTATGCCAGAGACGGCTCGTGGCAATGGCGTCGTAGGTGGCGCTCTTCCAGGTTCCTTTAAGGCTCCCGGCTCTGATACGTCTGTAGCAGTCCACGGCGGTGCCAACGTTAGCGCAGTGTGGAACGGTGGCCAGACCCACGCTTTCCCAACGAACCAGTCAGCAACGCTAGTTCCGACTGACGCCGCAACTGGTGAGGATGGCGTGTTTGATATGCGTCCGTTGGGCTCTTATGTAGCCGTAAATTCAATGACCCCGTCGGCCATGGGCGATGTTGGTGTTAATATAACCATTTCGAATGATCGTGCCGGCCCGGTGGTGAACCAGAATCTGTATGTGTCTGATAACTGGTTGCCGACTGCCAATTTTACGATGGGAGGTTGGACTTTCGGTCAACAGGGTAGTGCACTGTATGGCGTCACTGGTGGCGCGGAATCAGTTGCTGGTCTTGACGGACTTGGAACCTTCTTGGCTCCGGGTATTTCCTATGCTGGCGGAGCGGGTGGCATGAGCTACACAGTTGCGCTCTTCCCGCCGAACAATCAGGGATTTACCGCTGCAACCGGTGTTGCGGGCGCACAGGACCTTCCAGACCTGCACGCTACCCTCAGCACGGCCATGGGCGGCATGACTTTAGGTCTTGGCGGATATGCTCGTGAGTATGGAATCACCCAGACTGGTAGCTGTCCGTTTACTACTGTTACCAATTGTGGTGGCGAGGAAACCAAAGTCGGTTTTGGTTTTACGGCTGGTATAAGTATGGATTTGGCCGGTAACGCCTTTAACCTGGGTCTTGCACGTGGCACGGCAGCCCGTGGTATGGGCAATTATGAGAACTGGTCCCGCGCCGAAGGTGAGCAATTCACCGTTGATGGCGCAACTGGTTCGGTAAACGGCACAGACCACACCGTGGTTACTGTAAACATGAAGCACTCGTGGGGCGGTACTGCACGTTCGACGATCGGCGCAACTATGCAGTCTTTGAATGTTGCAGAGACCTCCACCGCTGCCACTATGAA
>CAJWOI010000118.1 GCA_913044255.1 uncultured Alphaproteobacteria bacterium | reverse complement strand
ATTTTTATGTCCCCGAAGACCAAGAGGCCCTAATCAGGCAGAAGCAAGCTCTGCAAAATTCTTTGCAGCCACCGCACTTGGAACCTCAGAATACGTAAGACGAATCTACACAAATCGGTTTGATTGGTGGTATCAATCTGGTAGCTCCCCAGCTATAAGCGAGAAAAACGGCCGGACCGTTGCTTGTAACAAGGAAATTATATATCCCCGTAATCGGCTACGCCTGAAATCTCTTAATTATTCTCAAAAACAAAAGGACGACAGAATGACGGAAAACGTCAACCGCCAAATCCGGCTTGCAGCCAGGCCGGTCGGACTACCTAAAGATAGCGATTGGGACTTGGTGGAGGAATCTGTTCCAGGGCCTGGGCCAGGCGAGGTGCTGGTAAAAAATCGTTTCCTTTCGATCGACCCAGCCATGCGTGGCTGGATGAATGATCGCAAAACTTATGTGCCTCCTTTGCCACTCGGTGCCGTGATGCGGGCTCTTACCGTTGGCGAGGTCATCGAAAGTGAAAACTCCGACTTTGCTCCTGGTGACCCGGTGGCAGGTCTTGGTGGCGTTCAAACGTTCGCCTTAGGAGACGGAAGGGATCTGCAAAAAATTGACCTTTCTTTGGCGCCATTGCCGGTTTGGTTAGATACATTGGGTATAGCGGGACTGACCGCTTACTGCGGGTTGCTCGAAGTGGGAGAACCAAAAGAAGGTGATACCGTTCTAGTCTCAGGCGCTGCCGGCTCCGTGGGCGCACATGTGGGACAAATCGCAAAAATTAAAGGCTGCAGAGCTATTGGCATTGCCGGTGGCGCAAAGAAGTGCTCATACCTTATGGAACAACTCGGATTTGACGCGGCGATCGACTATAAAAATGAAAAGCTATCTGACGGCCTCAAACGCGCCTGCCCTGAAGGAATCGACATTTATTTCGATAACGTTGGAGGAGACACACTAAACACAGCGCTAGCTCGGATTAATGTCGGTGCCCGCGTCGTAATCTGTGGTGCAATTTCACAATACAATGCAACCGACATTTCCTCCGGACCCTCCGCTTATATCAACTTACTCGGGCGCAGTAGTCGAATGCAGGGCTTTATTTATTTTGATTACCGATCCAAATGGCCAACAATGCAGAAAGACTTGGCCGAATGGCGCACTACCGGGAAAATTTCGACGGAACACGACATCGCCCAAGGCGATGTAGATATCTTTCCGGATACTCTGCTGCGACTTTTCCGGGGAGACAATTTTGGCAAGCTTATGATCGAACTTCCAGTTTGAAGAAACGTATTCATTTTTCGGAAAGCGAGATCCATGTCACGTCAATATAATTGCGATAAATGCCCTGCCTACTGTTGTTCTTACGGCCGCATCGTGGTGACTAAAAGAGATATTAAAAGGCTTGCGCGTCACTTCTCCATTGATCCTAGTCTCGCGGAGAAAAAATTCACAAAGACAGGAAGCAAGACCGGAGAACGTGTTCTCCGGCACCGAGAAGACGAGCATTTTTTGACGATTTGTCGCTTTATCGATCCAGAAACACGCAACTGCACCGTCTACAGCGCTCGACCCAAAATTTGCAGAGAGTTCCCAGGTGAAGGGCGCTGCGGATATTACGATTTTCTCACCTTTGAACGGCGGGCCCAGGAAGATCCTGAATGGATTGCCACAACAGACGGGCTGTAGGGAAGAAAACGTGAAGACTAACGTCATAAATACCGGTACGGACCAGCTGCTTTGCGAAGTAAGGGATGGCGTTGCCGTCATTACACTGAATCGACCCGAAGCAAGAAACGCGCTTAGTGACACATTAACCCCTGCACTTCGTCGTATGATCCGTGATAGAGGGCAGGATCCAGAGGTTGGTGCCCTGCTGTTGACCGGCTCAGGAACAGCCTTCTGCGCAGGGGGAGACATAAAAGGAATGGCAACCGGACCGTCAGAGCCAATGACTTCCGAGGAAAAAGTGGCGCGACTGAGAGAGCGTCAAAGAACGCTCACAGGAACTCTTCGAGAGCTCAGAAAACCTACCATCGCCGCAATGCCAGGACCAGCAGCAGGGGCAGGACTCGCGATTGCTCTCGCCTGCGACATACGGATTGCGGCGGGATCAGCTTTCATAAGTACAGGTTACGCAAAGATAGGTCTTTCTGGAGATTATGGTATCGCGTGGTTGTTGACACAAATCATCGGAACCGGCCGTGCGAGAGAACTAATGTTTACCGCGGACCGAATCTACGCGAAAGAATGCGAACGGATTGGCCTGATCAACCGCGTCGTGCCGGATGCCAAATTGCAAGAAGAATCATTTGCATTTGCACAACGTTTGGCGGACGGCCCAACAATGGCGCTTGAACATATGAAAGATAATTTAGACGACGCATTGGTTGAACCATTTCTTTCTGCTCTTGACGGCGAGGAGGAGCGTCTAATCGCTAGCGCCCAGAGTCGTGACCACAAAGAAGCAGTCCGCGCTTTCATCGAAAAACGGGATCCGAAGTTTACTGGCACATAGACTAACCGTACATGGCTGTTTTCAACGCGATTAACTCCTACCCTTCAACATGAAACCCCATTACCTTTCCGAATGACGGTTTGGTTCCGATCTCAAACTACCAACAAGGTCGCATAATGGACATTCTTGAAGGTATCCGTGTCCTAAGTTTTAACCATTTTCTTTTGGGACCTATGGGGACACAGGTCCTCGCCGATCTCGGTGCAGACGTCATTAGCGTTGAACCCGTCGGTGGTGCTTTCCAAAGGCATTGGGGCGGTGCCAATCACAAGGTAGATGGTGAGACTATGCTTCACCTCTGCGGAAACCGGAACAAACGAAGCCTAGCTATTGATATGAAGTCACCAGAGGGCTCCGCGGTAATTGAAAAACTTATCGAGACAGCAGACGTACTGAGCGAGAATTTTCGACCAGGCGTCATGGACAGGCTAGGATTCGGCTACGAGGCAGCTCGGAAAATCAATCCTAAATTGATTTACGCAGCAGCCTCTGGTTACGGGCAAGACGGCCCTTACTCCGAACGCCCTGGCCAAGATCTTATCATTCAAGCACTGTCTGGCCTTGCCAACATTAATGGAAGCGAGAACCAACCCCCAACACCGGTAGGGGTATCTGCAGCCGATCATCATGGTGCCCAGATTCTTGCGATGTCGATTTTAGCCGCCTTATTTCGCCGGGAACGCACCGGGAAGGGAACTCGGGTCGACGTGGACCTGCTCTCAGCAGCCCTAGATTTACAGAATGAATCTTTGGTTTGTTACACGAATGGAGCAACACAATCCCAGCGACCCCCCCCCAATATCGCGGGATGGTATTTTCCTGCGCCCTACGGGATATATTCGGTGCAGGATGGATATGTGGCCATTTCTCTTGGATCAATGGAAACTCTTGCCAGGGCACTTTCCCTCCCATCTCTTAACAATTTTGACGATGACTCGGTATTTCAACGTAAGAAAGAGATTGCGGCGCTAATTCAGGCAGCGGTGAAAGACCTTAATCTGGTGGATCTAGAGGCCATGCTGGAAAAAGAGAAGTTGTGGTACGGACGTGTGAACGACTACTCCGCGGTACTCCGCGATCCACAAATTCAACACAATGGTTCGTTCGTGCATATCAAAAGCGCTGCGCAGACACCCATCACACTCCTGGCTCATCCAGCGAAATATGATGGGCAACGACCTGAAGTACGGCTGTCCCCCCAACCTCTCGGTGCACAAACCCGTGAAATTCTCGCCGAACTCGGATATTCCGGACGCGAAATTGAACAACTCGCCAAAAATCGTGTTGTTCACACTGCCTAACCCAATACCACCTCTGCGAATGTTGCGAGATCATCACTTGTTTTAGGCCAAACCAATAGACCTGTAGCTGCACTTTCCTCCCATGCGGCAAGACGATCACGAATCATTTCCTTTGGACCCACCAGGCTCACCTCATCAACCAATTTATCTGGAACGGCTGCTACGGCCTCAGTCTTGCGTCCCTGAAGATAAAGGTCCTGAATTTTCTTTGCAGCGTCTGCAAAGCCCATGCGTGCAACCAAAGCATTATGAAAATTACGGTCTCGAGATCCCATGCCTCCAACGTAAAGCGCGATATTTTGCTTTACTGCGATACGTCCGGAGTCGAGGTCATTAGTAACGTTCATGCTAACCGGACAAAGAATTTCAAAACCTTCTGGCCGATTGGCAATAGACTCTTGGTAAACTTTTTCTCGAAATGGTGAATAAAAAAGTGGGTACCAGCCATCGCAAAGCTCAGCCGCCAATTTCACATTTTTCGGACCTTCAGCGCCTAAAAAAATTGGGATATCGGAACGTAATGGGTGCGTGATTGGCTTAAGAGGCTTTCCAAGGCCCCAGGATCCAATGGCATCCGCCGGGTACGGAATAGGATAATGTGGCCCATCATTCATCACCGGAGCTTCGCGTGCCATAACTTGACGCATGATCGAAATATACTCACGAGTGCGCGCCAACGGTTTTGAAAAAGGACGGCCATACCACCCTTCCACCACCTGCGGCCCGGATACTCCCAACCCGAGGATCAGACGGCCTTTGGAAAGATGATCGAGAGTTAGTGCGTGCATGGCTGCCGACGTCGGAGTTCTCGCAGAAATTTGTATAATGGCAGTGCCAAGTTTTATGGATTTTGTTTGTGCTCCTATCCAAGCAAGTGGTGTGAACGCATCAGAGCCCCACGCCTCTGCGGTGAAGTAGCCCCAATACCCAAGTGCCTCGGCCTGTTGAGCCACACTGACCAAGTCTGGCGGGGGCATTGCACCCCAGTAGCCTGCCATTAAGCCAAGTTTCATCGCCATGATTTTCCCTACCTCAAGGTGCAACAATCAATAAAAACGGCCATCACACCATGACTCCGAGCATCCACTGCTATCCTAGGAGTCGTAAATGTAACATACAATTTTCAGCGTCTCTGATTACATCAATACTAACAAGTTCTAAATTGGTTGGTGTACCAGACGACTGAAAAATGCAATGTGTAAGGAAAAATTATCCCCAGTTACAGTGGGACACGGAGGGGTTATGGGAAAACTGGATAACAAGGTAGCGGTTATCACCGGCGCAACCAGCGGTATTGGTCGGAGTACGGCTGAACTGTTCGCGGCAGAAGGGGCTTACGTCGTGGTGTCAGGTCGGCGTCAGGCTGAAGGCCAAGCAGTCGCAAAATCTCTTGGCAAGAGCGCCATTTACGTCGCCTCCGATGTGGCCGATGAGGAACAGGTAAAGAAGCTTATAGACACTTCCGTGAATGAATACGGACGTATCGATTGTATGTTTAACAACGCCGGGATTCCTGGGAAGGCGGGGGGTTTGGAGGACTTGGAAGCCGATCAGATTGACTCCGAACTGGCCATACTGATCAACGGAGTACTCTACGGTATGAAGCACGTGGCTCCAATTATGAAACGGCAAGGAAGTGGTGCGATCATCAATACAGGAAGTATTGCCGGACAACGAGCTGGCTATGGCGTTTCGATGGTGTACAGCCTAGCTAAGGCGGCAGTAATACATGCAAGCAAGTGTGCCGCAATGGAACTGGCGGAGCATAAAATAAGGGTGAATAGCGTTTCACCAGGGGCCATTGTCACTGGGATATTCGGGAAAGCCTTCGGTCTGAGCGATACTCAGGCCGATGCTGATGGAGCAACAAATGGTTTGCTGGACCGATTCAATACCGCACAACCGTATCCGCGTGCAGGCATCGCTGATGACGTCGCACAAGCTGCACTATTCCTGGCAAGTGACAATTCTGAGTTTATCACAGGTACAGATATCCTAGTTGACGGAGGAATGATTGCAGGTAGACGCTGGTCTGAGACGATGGCTCGATGGGAAGGGCTGAGCCAAGTCATAACGCCTGGTTAACGGTAACATATAACGAGCATCATTCTGGGTTGTTTCTTTTCGCGTAAACTTCAAATTTATTGGCGTCAAAGGCAAGAGGTTGAACGATTCCTCCAAACTCCTCTAACACACTTGAAATTATCTTGACCGACAACAAATTCTCCCAAACACGAGATATTGTCGGAAATTCTGTCGATAAATCGATTTCCGCCAATAATGCGTTTCGGATCTGCGGAATCAGAAAACAATCCGCCAAGGAAATTTCGTCACCAACGGAAAACTCTCCCGCACATTGCCGCATGATTTTTTCCACAGCTCCAAACTCGCGACGCACGAAATGCAGTCGAAGCGGGTGGGTCAGTGGCGCGGCTTTAACCATTCCCCACTCCCCGATGGCTTGAATAATAAAAGGAATATTTTGATATGGCTGAGTATCTGCTGCCATGATCCATGCAATACGGCGCACTTCCGCGCGCTCCCAAGGGTCATTTGGCAATAGAACTCGCCCAATACCTGTCGTTAGACAATCTTCAATGTAATCGATAATGGGGCCTGACTGGGTCATTTTACGACCATCAGAGAGTAACAATATCGGAATGCGACCCTCGGGATTGAACGCCAACAGATTTTTCGTCCCAAGTTTTTTCGTTTCCGGATCACCTTCCGGCATGGTGAATACGGGAATCCCTCGATCATCTGTAGTAAATTCAGTGCTTGTCAGTTGAACAAAAGAAGGCGGCACTTGCCGGCAACGCAAATACAAAATAACTCGCAAGGAAGCGCTGCTGGCTGGATGGTAGAAAAGACGAAACGGTCCGCCAGAATCAAATTCCAAATTCTTCGTCTGTTTAGCCTGTTTCTTTGACTTCATCGCAGTGCTCTAGTCCGACAAGAATTAGACTGTTTTATCAATCCATCTACTTATTATATAACACTCCCCAGCCAACATCCTATAACTACCATCTGCCACGGCCGTACATTGCCTATTAAACAACTGCGTGCTCTTCTTAAAAATTAAAAAGCATGCCAAACGCAAACGCTAAGATCGGTTGGAATAAGCATGAAACTAAAACTCGGATATCTGTTGCCAACGCGAGAGCGAATTATGAGTGGTCAATCGGAAACGGCTCCTTTACTCGCCCTTGCAGAGAAAGCCGAAGAGCAGGGCTACGACTCAATTTGGGTAGGAGACAGTCTCCTTGCACGGCCACGTCATGAGCCTCTAACGACATTGGCAGCAATCGCGGCAAGAACAAAAAACGTTGAGCTTGGCACGGCAGTGCTACTTCCTGCACTACGCAATCCCGTCGTGTTGGCACATGCTGCAGCAACAGTGGACCAATTGAGCGAAGGCAGACTTATCCTGGGTATCGGCATTGCCACCGATGTACCAAACGTCCGTGCCGAATTTGAGGCCGCTGGAGTCCCTTTTGAAAAACGCGTAGGCCGAATGATGGAGGGCATTCGGCTGTGCCAAGCCCTTTGGAGCGGTGAGGCAGTTAAATGGAATGGCAGATGGAACGTGGATTGCGAGACACTGGGAATAGTGCCAAATCGACCAGGCGGGCCACCAATTTGGGGAGGTGGATCGGCCCAGGGAAGCCTAGAACGGGCCGGACGTTACCTGGATGGATGGTTCCCGGTTGGACCAGATGCGGAAACTATTGGAAAGTATTGGCAAGAAGTTCAAGAAAGTGCAAAAAACGTTGGCCGTAACCCGCAAGAACTGACTTGCTCCGCATATCTCACCGTATCAATCGACGACAACGCGGAAAAAGCCCAACATCGACTCGACGAATATCTCCAAAGTTATTATGGCGCTTCTGCCGATTTGCTGAAACCAATGATGGCCTGTTTTGCCGGACCCTTAG
>CAJWOI010000117.1 GCA_913044255.1 uncultured Alphaproteobacteria bacterium | reverse complement strand
TTGCATCCGCGTATAGTTTGCCAACGTGCAAGGCGCGGCCCAGCAGATGTGCACGTCCGGCGGCGTCGTGTGGATCCAGGCGCATAGCCAAGCGAGCCCAGTCGGCACCCTCGCTTGGGTGACCCTGCCAAGTCAGTAACTCACCGCGCTGGGCAACGACACGAGGATCATTCGGATTTAAGCTAAATGCCTTTTGATGATGGTGTTCCGCCCGCTCCAACCGGGCACCCACATCGGAACGTGGCCCCAGCTCACCGAAATCCCTGTTACCCCATTCCATGTTCAATTCGCACATGTTCCATTGGCATGTAATATTATTCGCATCGAGCAAAAGCGCCTTTTCCGCAGTTTCGACTTCCAGAGCAAATAATTCCTGTTTGTTGTCACCAAAACCCCGGGCTTGCGCCTGGCCGAGAGTGCAGGACTCCCACGCATAAGCCTCCGCGAATTCCGGATCGAGTTCTATAGCCTTGCGCAGCAACCGAAGCGCCTCGGCATTGTCTTCTTTCGTGCTGCGATGATGGTGAATTCTGCCGCGGAGCGTGTAGTCATACGCTGCCAAATTTTCTAACTCCTTACGCTTGATTCGGTTGAAATCCGCTCCTGCGAGGCGGCCGGGAATAGCCGCGACAATGCACCTGGTGACCTCGTCTTGCACCTTAAACACGTCAGCCAAGTCATGGTCGTAGTGTTCCGCCCAGATGTGATTGCCGCTTGACGCCTCGATCAACTGGGCAGTGGCCCGGACCCGGTCTCCGGCCTTCCGCACGCTCCCCTCCAGCACATAGTGAACACCCAACTCACGACCAACGTCCTGTACGGTCATACTCTTGCCTTTGTAGGTAAACGAGGAGTGTCGAGCGATTACGAAGAAAGTCTGAAAACGAGAAAGCTCAGTGATGATATCCTCGGTCAAACCGTCGGCGAAATACTCCTGCTCCGCATCGCCGGACATATTCTCAAAGGGCAACACAGCGATGGCCGGCTTACCGGGTAACGTCAGTGTATCCGTCGGTCCTGTTATTTGTATTTGCGCCTGGACTTCAACGGGATCGTCTTCGTGCCAGAGGTAGACACGCATGGGATTCGCTATGTTCTTGAGTTCATGCTCTCCATCGTCCTTGAAGTTGATCTCGACCTTTCCCTTGGCATGCTCGTGGGCCGTGGCGCTTAAGGCTACCCCACCCGGAGCGGAGAGCTCCTGCAATCGGGCGGCGACGTTGACACCATCGCCATAAATATCATCGTCCTCGACGATCACATCGCCCAGGTTGACGCCGACGCGTATTTGCACGCGACGGTCCGCGGACACCCCAACGTTACGCACTGCGATGTCACGCTGTGTGGCAACCGCACAGTCCACCGCGTCAACGACGCTCGAGAACTCCACCAATACCCCGTCACCCATCAATTTGACAATGCGGCCGCCATACTCAGCAATTCTGGGTGCAAACAGCTCCTGGCGCAGCGCCTTGACCGCAATAATTGTGCCAGTTTCGTCCACGCCCATAAGCCGCGAGTAACCCACCACGTCGGAAATGAGTATAGCAGCGAGACGCCGCTCCATTGACAGTCCTTCCCTACCATCGAGATTAGAATAATTTAACTCAAGTCAAGGTGATGTCATCTAACTAACATCAAGTTAATGCACCACCGTGTAAAAAACCGATTCCAATTTAGCTCAAAACTAACACAAGTTAGTACCTGAAGCTTGCTTAGAGCAATCGAAAACAATCTCTCCCTTAGCCCAAGGCCCCCCCTCCGAACATGTGTCATGGACACCTTCCACGCCGCACCACATGCGGAATAGCACCTATTGCGGTAGCCATTTCAGACTGAGCACCTGTTTTTGGCTTTAAGATTTAGCTGCCAGACCCTCGATCTCGATCACGATGTCGGGCCTGGCCAGCCCATCCACAACCAACAGGGTGGATGCCGGCACCACCGTATCGCCGATCAACTTCTTGCGAGCAGCGCGATAGTCTTCGATATAGCGTGGATCAGTGACGAATGTGGTCAACTTCACCAGATGCTTCTTAGCCATCCCGTTTTCCTTCAAGCAGGTAAGAATGTTGCGGAACACTTGCTCTGCCTGTTTACGCGGGCCCACCTGCAATTGACCTTTGACGTTCATTCCGATTTGACCAGAAATAACCAGCCATTCAGCGCCGTGCGGCACCTTGACGCTATGGGTATAAGCACCCACCGGCTTGTGGTTGGCTCTAGGATTTACGAACTCAGTCATAACAATGGCCCTCTCTAGAAGATAATCATTTAGGAATCATATTAATTAGCCGGGATACCCCGTGTGGGGTCTTCCAGCGCCCGTAACATGACCCGAAACCACCCGCGGGAGAATTTCAAGTCATTTTTCTACATCGTAAAGAAGGTTGGTTCCGGAGGAAAAATTTGAACCCCCGACCTTCAGGTTATGAGCCCAGAAAGCGAGCTCACCTCTCATCCATTCGTCTTCATCCCCAAACCTCGCGGGCCACCTCCACACAACGGGTAATCTTGCGCCATTGATCATCTTCGGAAATCTCGTTGCCATGAACAGTGGATGAAAAGCCACATTGGTGGCTCAGAGCACACTGGCCAATATCGACAAAGCGCGACGCTTCCTCAATACGCTGCTTGATCGCGTGACTAGTCTCGATCTCAGGATGCTTGGAACTCATTAAGCCCAACACCACGGTCTTGCCTTTTGGCAGGTGTTTCAGTGGTGCAAAATCACCCGAGCGCTCGTCGTCATACTCAAGAAAGAATCCATCTACTGCCATCTCGTTAAACAAAATATCGGCGACTGGCTCATAACCACCTTGGGCCACCCACGCGCTTTTAAAGTTGCCGCGGCAAAGATGGATTGAGGCAACCATGTCCTTGGGCCGGTCGGAGATTGAAGCATTGACTAAACGGCAGTATAGACGTGTGAGCGTGTCCGGGTCGTCGCCTCGCTCGAGCGTTTGTTTACGAATTGCCGGATCGCAGAGATAGGCGAGATTGGTGTCATCTATTTGCAGATAGCGACAACCTCGATCTGCCAAGTCCGAAATTTCAGCGCGGTAGGCAGCGGTGAGGTCATCGAAGAAAACTTCGAGGCTCGGGTAGTGCTCCCTTGAAATTGCCTCACGACCACCGCGGAAGTGAAGCATTGACGGTGCAGGAATACAGACCTTTGGAGTGCGCTGCACCAATGACGCGAGGTAGGAAAAGTCCGCCCCTTGAATCGGTTCGAAATGCTTAATCGGTGCATCAACCCGCATCGTCGGCGGGCGGAAGCCCACCTCCGCACCATCATCTCGCCGAAAGGCCTTGTTAAACGCGCCAGTGGTTACAGTCACTCCTCTCAGACGCTGCAAGAAATCCGTGTGGAAAAAGGTGCGACGAAATTCCCCATCGGTAATTCCATCCAGGCCGGAATTTTCTTGGCGCGTGACAACGTCGCGAATGCACGCATCTTCCATCGCGCGCAATTCGTCATCTCCAAGAGACCCTTCCTTATGAAGTTTGCGTGCAGCGGCCAGTCGTTTCGGGCGCAGGTAACTTCCAACATGTTCGGCTCGAAATGGTGGTTTTTTGCCCATACCCGTTTCCCACTCCTTAGACAAACACTGACGCGCACCAATAGGTGGCATGGTTCTTAAGCCATCCCATCAAACCAACTGCAACTTGGCTGAGAAGGTACACGGAACAATCTATAAAGTGCGATGGCAGTTTGTGTCTGGCTATGTCAGCTCTCAGCGTAAATCGCCGTCTCATCTAATCCGACCTATATAGCCACGACCAACTTCAATTCCCAGTTCGACAAAGTCAAGTATGCTATATACCTAAGTATATTAAAGTGGCGGAGTAGGATACCCAATTGACGAGGAACACACCTTTGTTGAACAAACTATGCATGTTAGGCGGCATTCTGGCGGGGATGATAATCGGACTTCCCGGAGACGCCGGCGCACAAGAGGTGACTCTCAAACTGCATCATCTATTGCCACCGGTGGCACATGCGCACAAAAATATGCTGGTGCCATGGGCGGAACGGGTAGAGGAGGGGTCGAATGGTCGAATCAAAGTGGAAATCTATCCGTCAATGCAACTCGGAGGAAGGCCGCCGCAACTGGCCGACCAAGCCCGAGATGGCATAGTCGATATTTCCTGGACGTTGCCGGGGTACACGCCTGGACGCTTCATCAGTACCGAGGTCTTCGAACTACCATTCATGCATGCTAGTGCTGTGGCAACGACTATGGCGATTAACGACTTCGTGGAACGTCATAGCGAAGACTTCAAGGATTACAAAATTATCGCGATGCATGTTCATGCAGGGCAAGCCTTCCATTCTCACGAGCCAATTCGCACGGTGTCAGATCTCAAAGGAACCAAAATCCGAACACCAACGCGAACAGGCGCCTGGTTGATCGAGGCTATGGGCGCTACGCCAATTGGCGCTCCGGTGCCAAAGATCCCCGAGATGCTGTCGAAGAAAATAGTAGATTCGGTGATGATCCCATTCGAAATCACCCTGCCGCTCAAGGTAGACGAGATGGTGGATTATCACACCATCCTGGATGATCCAGTATTCAGTCGGATCAACACGTCAACCTTTATGATAGTCATGAACAGGGGGAGGTACGATTCTCTACCGGCTGATCTCCGCCAGGTGATTGATGATAATTCTGGAATGCATATCGCACGTTGGCTTGGCGAAATCTGGGAGGCCGCTGAGTTACCGGGACTTAAAAAGGCTGCGGCATCTGGCGAAGTGATAAAGATGTCCTCCAGAGAAGTCGCAAAACTCCGAGCAATGGTCGAACAACCGGTGATCGATCGTTGGATCGCCGATGTTGCGAAACGTGGCATCGATGGGAGTGCATTGGTTTCCGAAGCGCGGGCTTTGATACAGAAGTACAGCAAGTGATCCGTCCCTGTGGGACGTTGTGGGCACGCCGGCCCTTTTAACAATGTATCGCGAACACGGAAATTCGGAGGCAACGGACCCGGTAGCGCGTCCGACCGATCCAATTGGTCATAGCCTCTTGTTGAGTGCACGTGCTTTTGCATTTCTAGGCGGCATCATCATGGTTGGATTAGCCGGCATGGTCGTAGTCAGTGTCTTGGGTCGTTGGCTGTTCTCCGCTCCAGTATTCGGGGATTTTGAAATGGTGGGGATGGGAACCGCGATCGCTGTATTTCTTTATCTTCCCTACTGCCACATGCGCCGCGGCAATGTGATAGTTGATCTGTTTTTATCCAGAACGCCGAAGCGGCTACAAATTTTTTTTGATGTAATTGGCTCGGCCGTGTTGGCCATAATCGCAAGCATGTTGTGTTGGCGAATGGCGTTGGGTGGATTGGAAACCCTCGAGACCAACGAAACAACTTATATTTTGGCCCTGCCCCTTTGGTGGGCATTCCCGTTTGGCGTGCTGGCGATGGGGCTGTTAGCACTATGTTGTCTCTATACGGCATCCATGGACTTGAAGAGAATTCTCCATTGAGTAGCTTCGAGATAGCGTTGCTTGGGATCGCCATCCTCTTAGGACTACTAACTGTACGCATCCCCGTTGCGGTATCCATGTTGGCAGTAGGAATGGGCGGCTACATCGCTCTGTCGGGGCTAGAACCACTTCTAAACTACGCGAAATCGGCGGCCTACTGGCGGTTTGCATCGTACGATTTATCAGTGATCCCATTATTTTTGTTGATGAGCCAGTTTGCCAGCAAGGGCGGATTAAGCCGTGCGCTCTTTGAAGCTGCAAACACATTCGTGGGACATAGACGGGGTGGCGTAGCCATAGCAGCCGTTGGCGGTTGCGCGGGGTTTGGCGCAATTTGTGGATCGTCCATAGCAACGGCTGCAACAATGGCACAGGTCGCTCTACCGGAGTTGCGTCGTTACAACTATTCCGGGGCGCTCGCAACTGGTGCGCTCGCAGCGGGTGGCACTCTCGGCATTCTAATTCCTCCTTCGGTGGTCCTGGTGATCTTCGCGATCGCTGTGGAAGCGAACATTGTCACCATGTTCCAAGCAGCGCTGGTTCCCGGAATTCTCGCCGCCATCGGCTATGTTGCGACGATCTCTATCTATGTGAGATTTAACCCAGAGTCGGGACCGGTTGGCAAGCGTGCGGATGTTGCCAGGCGTTGGCGGATAATGCTCCGGACTTGGCCGGTTTTCCTGATTTTTATCATTGTGATTGGCGGCATCTATGTAGGCGTCTTTACTCCGACCGAGGGTGCGGCAATCGGCGCATTCGGGACCTGCGCGATCGCTGTCTGGCACGGCGAACTACGCCTCCCTGGATTCCTTGAATGCCTATCCGAGGCAGCGGTTCATACAGCAATGATTTTCTTGATCCTACTCGGAGCCGATTTCTTCAATGCCTTTCTCGGATTGTCCCGCATGCCGATGGAATTGGTGAAGGTGATCAACGAAAGCGGGATGGCACCAATGGCCGTGCTTTTGTTGATTATTCTGATCTACCTGGCACTCGGATGCGTAATGGACAGTCTCGCAATGATCCTTTTAACGGTCCCGGTGTTTTGGCCAATCATCGCTGGGCTGGACTTCGGGATGCCTGAGGACGATCTGAAAATGTGGTTTGGCATCATTGTACTGATTGTGGTGGAAGTTGGATTGATCACACCGCCCGTGGGGTTAAATGTGTTTGTAATCAATTCCATGGCCCCAGGCGTCCGCCTTAAGGACACTTTTCTGGGGGTTCTTCCGTTCCTCGCGTCTGACGCGGCTCGCGTCGCACTATTGATTCTGGTGCCTTCGCTGACACTTTCCTTGCCCCATTTTTTGAAATGAAATGGGTTACTAATTATTTCCTTACTCCATGACCGCGCCATGTTTTCACAGGTCCGCCCAATTTAACCGTTGGTTCCTCTGAAATTCCGTTTCTTACGTCGTGTGCCACACAAACTTTACTCGGTCACCTCAACCGTAACTTTTGCGCCATTTCTTACACCCGAGAGGGACTTAACGTCGTCGAGAGCATGACCCCAAATATTGCATGGGCTCGCAAGACGAATTTCCTCGCCCCGACTTATAGGCGTCGGCCCGAATCCTACGGCGATTGCGTTTCCGTCAGGCCAATAGGCGAGTTCTCCCGCTTGCACCACCGCCTTGGCATTAGCCTCTCGGGCGACGTTGACGGGCGTGGAAAAATACACTTCGTCACCCCAGGTATTGGCGCTCGAGATGATGGGACAAGCGGCGACGATAGCGACTGCAGTAGGCGTATCGAGTGTTTTAACCCGGATGGCAATGTCGCCAGCAGTGATGGTTACGACGGACATAAACATAATTTAGATCTATTTCTGGCCGAGAGTCCATTGTGGTTTTATAGCTCATGACCTCTCACAATCAGTGAGCGACACGAACACTACCAATGCCGTAAGTAATCGCAGGGAGCGATGATAAACCGGCACAAACCAGACGCTCACGCGCCCACCGTTTGAACATATCTCAGCCGAAATCCCAATCTCGACAACTGCACGTTTAATTAAGACCAGCCTGACCCGCTGATTAAGGGTCAGTTCACATACTTTGCAATCAACAAAATTTCGTACAGTGTAGGCAACAGGCAGGGATGGAATGTATTTCGACTTAAGACTATGGAAATATACGATAGGGGTTCGATTGCGCATATTTAGCGCGGTCGCCATAGGTATCCTAGGGGTCCTTTTTGGTATCGCCCGTTTGGCGTTGCTCGGCTGGCTTATCGCCCGCGTCTTCCAGGGGACGCCTCTCGATCAACTTATCCTGCCAGTCGTGGGCATC
>CAJWOI010000116.1 GCA_913044255.1 uncultured Alphaproteobacteria bacterium | reverse complement strand
AGAGTTTCGTGAGAGGAATAAAAACCTTGGGCGAATAAGTCTGGATTGTATCGTGGCCCTGGTCGCGAAGAAAACCTGCTCGGGCAATCAACTCGGACAGATCCAGCTCCCGTGCAATCTCGCGCAGCTCAGCGGCTAAAATCACTATCTCCCCCTTTGAAACGTGCTACCGTCCAGGACATTCACGCACAATTAAAAACTCCGTAACGATACATGTTAAATCGCATATAATTAATCTATACGTACACAGTTAGAGTAATTCCTCCGCAAGGAACTGAAGCGTATCTGGGTCAGATGCTGGGACCACCATGGTCCCTACTTGCAGCCGTTCCGCCGCTTCTTTCCACGCACCCAGGCGATCGCGGATACGGTCTTTAGAGCCAACCAATGCTACCTGGTCTACCAGTTCGTCTGGAACTGCTCCAATCGCCGCACCTTTCTGGCCCTCTAAATAAAGGTCCTGAATCTTAACTGCTGCCTCTTCGTAGCCCAAACGCTTGATATGATCATTGTAAAAATTCTTTCCACGCGCACCCATGCCACCGCCGTAGAGAGCAAGAAATTGTTTCGTGGGCAAACGGCAGGCATCGAGATCATCTCCGATCGTGACGTGAACTAGCGGCAAAACCTCGAAATCCTTCAGGGATTTCCCGTTACCGGCTTTTAAAAATCCCTCTTTGATTGGCCCGGCAAAAATCTCAAAGTTTTCAGGATCAGTGAAAAATGGGAACACACCATCGGCCACCTCCGCACTCGTACGAACGCCATTAGGGGTAATTGCGGCGGTGTAGATTTTTAGCGCCGGATCACCTCGGATAATACTGCGCAACGGTTTTCCAAGCCCACTAGCCCCAGGGCCAGTGTAGGGAAGTTCGTAATATTCTCCCTTGAATTCTACTGCACTCTCCCGAGCTAAGATCTTGCGGATGACTGAAATGTATTCTCTGGTCCTCGTAAGCGCCTTTCCATAGGGCACACCGTGCCATCCCTCAACAACCTGCGGTCCCGACGGCCCAATGCCCATAATAAAGCGGCCACCCGATAGGGCCTGTAATGTCATCGCTGTCATGGCTGCCATCGCAGGGGTCCGGCCGGGTATTTGCATAATCGCGGTTCCGGCTTTGATACGAGAGGTATGGGCAAGCACCCATGCGATAGGTGTCACTGCATCGGATCCATAAGCTTCCCCGGTCCATACCGAATCAAAACCCAGCGCTTCCGCATCACGAACTATGTCCATGTCAATCGCAAACTTCGGACCAGCCAAACTTAATTGCAAACCTAGTCGCATCACGTCACCTTTTTAATTGATGCCTTGTAATAATTGGCACTCAACGAGTCTTTCATACCCACTTGTTCTAAAGTTGAGACAGGAGTACGGCAAGCGGAAATAAACCTCAACACAGGCACGTGCCGTTGTACGAGGCGCTGTTTCCAGTTCCTTTACACCGGATCCCAATCAAACACGTCTTGAGATCTATCCAGCGGGTAAAAGTGCTTAGACAGCGCAGGAATTGCGTGGGCAGCTATCGACTCCGGGTTCCATCCCTCCGTGCGCTGTACCGATCGTAAAGGCCGCGACTGGCCCATCAGAAATATCTCGTTATTGCGGACGGCAAAAATTTGCCCCGACACATCGGCGGCAACATCACTTGCCAAATATACTGCCATCGGAGCTATCTTAGCAGGGGTCATTTCCTTGAGCCTTTCCATGCGTTGCGCTTGCGCCTCATCATGGATCGGAATGGTCCCGATCATTCGCGTCCAAGCGAACGGGGAAATACAGTTGGATCGAACATTAAAGCGGGCCATATCAAGTGCAATCGACTTAGATAGGCCGACTATCCCCAATTTTGCAGCGGCGTAGTTAGCCTGGCCAAAGTTTCCGATCAATCCGGAAGTGGAAGTCATATGAACAAAGCAGCCCGACTGTTGTTCACGAAATACTGTTGCAGCAGCTCGACTGATGTTGAAGCTACCCTTGAGATGAACATTGATCACCGCGTCCCAGTCATCTTCCGTCATTTTATGAAAAATAACATCGCGCAAAATCCCAGCATTGTTAACGATCACATCGAGTCGGCCAAATTTCTCAATTGCCGTATCAATAATGTTCTGAGCAGACTCAAACTCTGAGACACTGCCAAAATGTGCGGCGGCCTGACCACCACCATCGTTGATCTCCGCTACCACTTCCATGGCCGGTACCCGATCTGTGCCATCCCCTTGCTCGGTCCCGCCAACATCATTGACCAGCACCTTAGCTCCATGGGCTGCCATCATAATCGCCATCTCGCGTCCAATGCCGCGCCCAGAGCCAGTTACCACCACTACTTTATCCTTGACCAATTCCGACATAACAGTTCCATCCATAAACAATTGAATAATTATCTAAGCCTAGATCTTGGACAAAATTTGATCGGCAAATCGATCCATATTATCCAAAATTTTGTCCAAACTCTCTCCGAGCAACATGATTGACAAGTGATCCACACCACGATCCTCAAAACGCCTAATATCTCCCATCAAATCTTCAGACGTCCCGGTTAAGACTCGCCGTTCACCACCCTCTGTAATTTCTGGCTCGCCGGTCCAGGGCCAAATAGCCCAATACGCAAAATCAAGAGTTGCCGGATCCCGATCGGCCTTTCGTGACAATTCCTTGACTTCATCCTGAGCTGCCGAATAACGTTCGATGGTGTCCAGCGGGAATTTGGGGTTGTTTCCTACCGGGTACCAACCATCCGCAACCGTGGCAGCTCTGCGCTTCGCCGCCTGACTTTCACCACCCGCCCAAATTCTGGGCCCGCCTGTCTGCACGGGTTTCGGCTCGAAAATCAAATCGTCAAAATTAACGTGTCCCCCATGAAAAGTCGGGTTCTGTTCTGTCCATAGTATCCGAAACACTTGAAGGTATTCATCGGTTACCTCCCCACGCTTATCAAAATTGGGCGCATCGATTGCTTCAAACTCCTCTCGCATCCAACCCGCACCAATGCCCAAAATAACCCGGCCATTCGACATTACGTCCAGACTAGAAATCATTTTTGCCGCCAAAACTGCAGGCCGATGGGGAACAACCAAAATCGAGGTCAACAGTTGCACCCGATTGGTAACCCCAGCAAGAAACCCCATTAAACTCAGTGGCTCCAAATATTCCCCTGCGCGACCGGGGAACATTCCATTCTCTGTATAGGGATAATGGGAGTTGATATGGCGGGGTACGGCAATATGATCGGTCACCGCGATATAGTCGTAACCCAAAGATTCCGCACGGAGAACTATCTTCGTCATTCCGACTGGATCAGCGCCAGGGCCACGTACTGGAACATTGAAACCAAACTTCATTAGTATTCTTCCTCCCGTTCCAACACTAGTTAGCGCGTTCAAGTGGGTGGGGGCAATCTTTTCAGGCGTTCCGGAAAGCGTGAATGGGCAATTGCCGGTGGCCGAGCAACTTGATCTAATGCCGTCTTTGTTAAGGAAGCATCTATCAAAGGAAAAAATAAAATGACCAACGTTTTGCTCGAAACCGTTGCTGATGGAGTGGCGATATTGACGATGAATCGTCCCGACCGCCGAAACGCATTGTCGGGTGAAATGCTTGATGACCTTTTGGAGGCCTTACCGCGCTTGGCCAACGACCCACACGTTGGCGTAGTTGTCCTGACAGGTTCAGGAAAAGCATTCTGTGCTGGGGGAGATGTGAAAGCGATGGCGGAGGGGAAAGAGTTCGAAGAAGGAACCCTCGAGACTAAAGCGCACACTCTGAACGCCAATATGGACGTGTCCCGGTGGTTGCACAACATGCCCAAACCAACCATTGCCATGGTGCCGGGAGCAGCCGCGGGTGCGGGGTTGTCAATGGCGTTAGCATGCGATCTTCGAATTGCAGGCGAGAGCGCCAAATTTACGACTGCATTTGGTCGAGTAGGCTATTCAGGTGATTTTGGGGGAAGTTACTTCCTGACTCGCTTGGTCGGAACTGCCAAAGCCCGAGAACTCTACTTCACCTCGACTCTGCTTAACGCAGCAAGTGCCCTTGAATTGGGAATCGTCAACCGAATTACCTCCGATGAAGATCTGAAAACTGTAACACACGAGCTTGCAAAGCAAATAGCCAATGGCCCACAAATCGCTCTTCGCTATATGAAAAAGAACCTCAATGCGGCGGAAACCGGAACTCTCGCTGACGTTCTCGATCTCGAAGCCTGGCACCATACTCGGTGCGGCATGACCGATGACCACAAAGAAGCGACGCGTGCATTCGTAGAAAAACGCACACCCGTTTTCCATGGGCGTTAGTATTTTATAGCCCAGCCCAAGGGCACCGATGGCCAATGCACGCGATGAAACACTCCCCCATGTAGGCAGTCCTTACACACGTCTCCCCGTGCTTCAGGGCACAACTCGCCCGCAAGACCAACTACAGTTTGCCCTGTGGTTTAAGCCAATTGTCCTCCAGATTACGGATTAACGCGGGACTAAGATGACATTTTATCTGCTCCTGAGCATAACTGGCCATATACCGTCGAACGTCATCCAAACTTTCCTGGCATACCCTCAGCGCCTTACGATTGCCAGCAGCGCTGACGCTCCCAGCACTAGTGAGCTTATGCACAGTGCTTTCCACAGCTGCACTCATCCCACCATCTGGTACGATTTCATCAATAATCATCTGCCCTTCCGGACTGTCTGCCTCAAGCCGCCGATCAAATAGGATTGCTTGTCGAGTAATCCGGTCCCCAACGAACCGAGGCAATCGCATGTTTGCCAATCCGGGGATTATACCTTCTTTGCGTGCAGGCAAAGTCATATAGGCGCTTTTCTCAGCAAGGGTGTAATCCATTACCAGTAGGTACTGGCAACCACCACCGATTGCAAAAGTCTCCACCCCGGCAATCCATGGCTTTTCGACAGTCGGTGTAGGATCATTGATGGCAACTGGATTATCCAATATTCCATGCGCAATTTTGTTAACGAAACCAAGATCACGTGTGAGATACCAAAGATAGGGTATTTTCCCTTCGTAAAGATGAGTCAGGTTAATTCCGCTACAAAAGGTATTACGCCCGGCATAATTCGGGTGCTGCGCCGGAGTACCACGTAGTACACAAACCTCGGTGCTGGTATCTAGAATGGCCACGTCCACTGCTCGCTCCATAGGCCCCACAGTGCTCGTATCCTCCGCATTTAAATATTCCGGATTGTACATGAAGATCTCGGCCGCCTTCCCGTTACGGCGAAGTACAGCGGTTCCCAAATCAAGCTCACCGTCACGCATAAACCTCGCCACTTGTTCAACGGAGCCCGGCAACGGCCGTAACATGCTTTGGAGCAAATGAATTCCCGCGCGATAATTTGCAAAGATGTGCGACAAAAATAACCCGCTTGCCGCTTCGTGGCCTTCTTTCTCTTTTAGACTGCGGGCAGCATCCTCAGCAATATCCTCAGCACTTGACAATAGGCCCGGATAGCGCGTGGTCGCTGTCTCGACTAGGGGTTCAACTCGAATCGGGCGGGTAAAATTATCGGTCAACGAAGAATAAACTCGCTCCGCATAAATGCGTAGAAAAGCCGCTCGAGCATCTTGGATTTTTTCTTTGATACGTAACGTCCAGTCTGAATTGTGGTGACAACGGTCAGTGCCGTTGGTGGGGGGCTGAACCAGCGCACCCCCTTCATCGACAAATCGTTTGAGCGCTGCGATATCCGAATCGAAAACTGACCCAGTCGCGGCGAAGTTTGGTTGGCGGTTCAACCAAGATTCATATTCGCCTTCGGTGGATTTAGACTGAACAACCTCGACAGCAGGTTTAGATTTCATATGTCAGACCCTATGCGGTTAAATCTCACTGTACCCACCCCTGGTCACCTTGACCTGTCCACCCCCATGTCGCAACATGAGTTGTTCTGAGAGCTGTTGAATAGCAACTGGATGCCAAAAGCGACTTCGCGGTCGAATCATGGAAACCTTTCGAACCTGATCCGGATCGTGCTGGCGAAAGGCATCAAATCAGGCACTTCGTAACAACTAATAACAAAGACCGGATAAACAAGGGGACATAGATGCCACTTATAACCGTACTAAGCACGCTGTTCCGGTGAACAACAGGGAACTCCATGACACAATGGCCGTGTTCGACGGTCTAATCGTATCAAAATGGAGTCGCGCAGTATTTGAAGATATGAAACTCGGAGGCGTAACCGCGGCCAACTGTACATGTGCGGTTTGGGAAGGCTTCCGCGACACCATGGGAAATATAGCCAAATGGCACAATTGGTTTAATAATTTTGATGACCTTCTAGTTCCGATAAAAAGAGTATCTGATATTCGCCGGGCCAAGACGGAAAAAAAGGTTGGAATAGTTCTAGGTTTTCAAAATATAAGTCCGATTGAGGATGAACTTGATTTTCTAGGTCTCTTCAAAGATCTCGGCGTGGGCGTGATGCAGCTCACTTACAATACTCAAAACTTGGTTGGAAGCGGCTGCTACGAAAGCAATGATAGTGGATTATCAGATTTTGGGCGTGATGCGATCGATGAAATGAACCGACTCGGTATATTGATAGATTTATCCCATGTGGGTTCACAGACGAGCAAAGATGCAATCCATCATTCCAAGGTACCAGTCTGCTACTCCCATGCATGCCCAAAAGTGCTGCGCGATCATCCTCGAAACAAAACCGATGAAGAACTTCGTGTTATTGCCAAACATGGCGGATTTGTTGGCGTGACGATGTTCCCTCCATTCTTGCCCAAAGGCGCGGAATCAAGCCTCGATGACTACTTAGATGCCATAGAGCACGTCATCAAAGTGATCGGTGAGGACCAAGTCGGTATAGGGACCGACATGACCCAGGATTATGACAAAACATTTTTTGACTGGATCACGCACGACAAAGGAACGGGCCGCAAACTCATAGATTTTGGTGAAATCAAAAATCCGCCTGGCTTTCAACGATTAGGGGAATTCCCTAATCTAACCGCAGCGATGATCAAACGCGGCTGGACCGAAGATCGAATCCGAAGAATTATGGGAGAGAATTGGATCAATACATTAGCGAATGTATGGGGCGACTAATGTCGATGGTTTTGTGACCAGACCCTCGAGAGCATATTTGTAAAGGCCAGGCCCATGGACTGCCCCCTTGCGCGGTGTAAATTTTCCACACCAGTAGTTTCTGAGAAGGTTGTAAAAGACTGGATAGAACGTGGCTATGACTGCCAATCATTCGTTGATCCGCCAGACCGAGAATGGAACAATTTCGTCCATGGCACGAACGAGCTTGTGACCGTGATCGAGGGTCAGCTGGAAATAAACATTGGTAGTCAGCGCCACCTACTTAATCCCGGTGATGAGATTTTTATTCCCAAAGGGGCCATCCACTCTGTGAGAAATTCATACCACGATACAACACACTGGGTTTTCGGTTACGGCTGATCTCGATTGCCGTTGACTGTCATTTTATGCTGCCTGTTCCGCAAGGTATGCAGCCGTATAACCGACGTACACCTCTTTGCCTCGCTGGAAAAACTGGTGTTCCTCCGGTTTCACGGCCCGGAACTCAGTGGCCGGACGACCTGCCCAAATATAGCCGGCCTTGACAACGGTACCCGGTTCAACATACGCGCGAGCTCCCACTAGTGCGCCGTCCTCTACGACGACACCATCACCAAGTTGTGCGCCCATGCCGATTAAGCATTGGTCTCCGACTACGCAGGCTCCCATTCGCACATTATGACCGATTGTAACGTCTGCGCCGATGCATATCGAACCACGACTCGCATCGGAAGTAAGTATGGAGTTGTCCTGAACATTACTTCGTGCACCAAGGGTGATCGACGCTCCATCTCCTCGCATAACAGTTGAAAACCAGATACTGGTGCCGGCGGCCGCCATTACATTTCCTGCCAC
>CAJWOI010000115.1 GCA_913044255.1 uncultured Alphaproteobacteria bacterium | reverse complement strand
AAAAGATTTGGAAAAGTGCGCTGCGGTTGAAAATCCGGTTGCTAGGGCTATCTCCATGATAGTTAGCGGGGATTGCATCAATAATTTGTGAGCCATATCAAGTCGCATATCACGATAAAAGGCCATCGTACTCTCTCGCAGATTATGGCGAAATAGCCGGTTGAGATGGCGTGAACTACGGCCTGTGAGCGCCGCTAACTGAAGCAAACCAAGTGGATCAGCTATATGGTTTTCCATCATCTCAATCGTCGAGATTACGGCGGGGTGGGTTGTGCCGTATCGTTCCGCCAGGCCTGAGCGCTGCGGTCCTCCAGAGGGCCGGACTTCGGTATGCATGAACCAATCGCTTACTTGCCTTGCAAACCTCGAGCCGTGATGCTCGGTTAGGATGGCGTGCATCATATCAAGGGGGGAAGTTCCGCCGGCGCAAGTGATCCGGTCTCTGTCTATTACGTAAAGGCTTCGTTCGATAATCAGTGCAGGTGACACCTCAGCCAGCGCTGCGGCATGCTCCCAGTGCACTGTCATTCTCCTTCCCTCCATTAGCCCTGCAGCGGCAAGAACCACGGGTCCTCCGGACACACCGCCCAGGCGAATATTTCGTTGCGAAAGCTGTCTTAGCCAGCGGAATACCTTCCGATCTCGAAATTTTGCGGGATCGCCGCCAGCTACAACCAGTACGAGATCAAAATCAAAATCCTCCCCCACCTTACCTGTTCCCTCCACAATCGCCCCAGTGGAACTAACCGCCTGGGTGCCAGTGGCCGGGACATGCCGAATAGCATAAAGCTGCCTGCCGGCGAGAAGATTCGCGGCCCTGAGTACTTCGACGGCGGCCGAATACGACATAAGCGCAAAGCCGTCAATTAACACGAATCCAACGCGGAAGGCCCGTTGTTCCGAATTCGCAACTCTGTCCATATTTAACAATATTTCGACTGTTTTAAGAAAGTCCAGCCTAAACCACTTTGTTATTGTTTCTGCAAGGACTGATGGTTGCAAAAAATGCGCTACTCTGGGCTTAAGATCTTCACTGAGGCACTAACCGGCAATAAGCGCTGGGGAGCAAATTGGCGCCAGCCAACGCCCAAAGACACCTATGACGTCATTATAGTCGGTGCGGGTGGGCATGGCCTTGCGACCGCCTACTATCTTGCGAAAGAATTTGACATTCATGATGTAGCTGTTCTGGAAAAGGGCTGGCTCGGCTTGGGGAATGTAGGAAGAAATACTACCATTATTCGTTCAAACTACATGCTACCAGGGAACGAACCTTTCTATGAACTATCTATGAAGTTGTGGGAAGGTTTGGCACAAGATCTCAACTACAATGCGATGGTTTCACAGCGCGGCTTGCTAAATCTGTTTCACAATGATCCCCAACGCGACTCTTTTATACGGCGCGGCAACGCAATGCGGTTCGCTGGTGCCGACGCGGTTCTTCTCGACCGAGACGGCGTTCAAGAAATGTACCCGTTTTTTGACTTTGACAGTAGTCGATTCCCAATCAAAGGTGGACTATTGCAACCACGCGGCGGGACCGCACGCCATGACGCGGTGGCATGGGGGTACGCGAGAAAATGCGATGAACTTGGCGTCGACATTCTGCAAAATTGTGAAGTAGAAAGTCTTATCATCGAGGGCGGCACCTGCAAAGGCGTTGAAACTGCCAAAGGATCGATCAGGGCCAACAAAGTTGCCGTATGCGTTGCAGGTTCATCAGGACACGTCATGGCAATGGCGGGACTACGTCTGCCCATTGAGAGCCATGTAATGCAAGCGTTCGTTTCGGAACCACTGAAACCGGTGTTACCGGGCGTTGTGACATTCGGCGCCGGTCATTTCTATGTGTCTCAATCCGACAAGGGCGGACTAGTGTTTGGCGGTGATATAGACGGCTACAACAGTTATGCCCAACGAGGAAATCTTCCGGCGATTGAGGATGTTTGTGAGGGCGGCATGGCAATCATGCCCATGATCGGACGAGCGCGGATATTACGCGCTTGGGGTGGTACTGTTGATATGTCGATGGACGGCTCCCCCTTTATCGACAAAACGGATATCGAGCGGCTCTACTTTAACGGCGGTTGGTGTTACGGCGGTTTCAAGGCAACACCAGCAAGCGGTTGGTGTTATGCATATCTCCTTGCAAATGAAAAACCGCACGACGTCGCGTCAAAATTTCGACTGAACCGATTCAAAAGTGGCCACATGATCGATGAGAAAGGGATGGGCGCACAGCCAAACCTGCATTGAAAGACACAATGATATGATTATAAATCATCCCCTACTCGGACCTCGTGATGCCCGCGAATTTGTTTACCTTGGCGATGCATCTCTTATGAATCGTCCGGACTGGGAAGATGAAAACGCCGCAGAACATTTTTACGAGTACCTCTATCTACGCACCAATACCATGGGGGAACACCGAGAACTCTGGTATCACGAACATGGTGACAGATCCTGGCTCGTTGTCACACGCCATACACTTACACATGAAATCACAAAGGTCGAACTAGCCCGAGACGTAAGGCTAAACGTCGGACAAAACAAATGAGCCAAACAAACCGAATCTCCGGCGGTTTGATCGAACGTAGTAGAACACTTAATTTCAAATTCAACCGTCGAAACTTCGAGGGTTATCCCGGAGACACGCTGGCCTCAGCCCTGCTCGCCAATGGCCAGAAGCTGATTGGCCGGTCCTTCAAATACCACCGACCACGCGGGATCGTCTCAGCTGGCACTGAAGAACCAAACGGTCTTGTCCAACTTCGAAGGGGCGCTCATCAGGAACCAAATACACGCGCTACTGAGGTAGAACTTTTTGAAGGCTTGGAGGCCACCAGTCAAAACCACTTAGGTCCACTCAACTACGATTTTATGGCGGTAAATGACCTTCTTTCCCCATTTCTAACCGCGGGTTTCTACTACAAGACATTTATGTGGCCAAAAATATTTTGGGAGAAAATCTACGAACCCGCTATACGCGCCTCGGCAGGATTGGGACGCCTTTCGATTCAACCTGATCCAGACACATACGATAAAGGGTTCTTACATTGTGACGTCCTGATTATCGGCGGAGGACCATCCGGACTTTCGGCCGCCCTAGCCGCTGGACGGTCAGGTGCCCGCGTCATAATTGCCGACGAAAATTTCCGTATGGGTGGGCGGTTGATTGCGGAAACCCTCGAACTGGGTGGCATGAGTGGCGCAGGCTGGGTCAGCGAGGTTCTTGCAGAACTCAGGACCACAAAAAACCTGCGCGTCATGCCACGCACAACCGTGTACGGTGCATTCGATCATGGAATATATGGCGCACTAGAGCATACAACCGATCATCTATCTTCAAACAAGCAAAAACCGCGGCAAGTACTCTGGAAAATCTACTCCAAAAGGGCAATTCTCTGTGCGGGCGCAACGGAACGCCTGATTGCTTTCGGCAACAATGATCGCCCAGGGGTAATGTTGGCCGGTGCCACGCGCGCCTACGTAAATCGATGGAGCGTAACTCCTGGAAAACGCATAGCTGTCTTTACCAACAACGACGATGGTTGGCGTACCGCCACCGACTTGGTCCGAAGGAACATGGAGGTCACTGCGGTAGTTGATACGCGTGACGGCATAGCCCATGCGACCCCGCGGGGAACCAGCGTAGTAATGGGAGGACGGATCATTGATACTAAGGGTCGACATGGCATTCGTTCTTTCACACTGTCGAACGGCCATACCGTTCCCGCCGATTGTTTGGCAGTTTCTGGCGGCTGGAGCCCAAATATCCACCTAACTTGCCATCAAGGCGCCCGACCAACATGGCGGGACGACATCGCAGCATTCGTCCCCCACGGTAATCTTCCGGCTGGAATGACAGTTGCTGGAGCTGCTAACGGTTCAATGGGACTCGCAGCGGGACTAGCCGAAGGTGTTAACGCCGCGAATCTATCAATACAAGAGATGGGGTTTTCTAAGTCAAGTTATGCTGCCCCTACGGCGGAGGATGAACCGATTGCAGCTTCCGCATTCTGGTACGTCAAGGAAAGTCGGGGACACTCTTGGTTGGATTTACAAAATGACGTTACTGTCAAAGATATCCATCTCGCTTGCCAAGAAGGTTTTGGTGCAGTCGAACACCTTAAACGATACACCACGCTCGGCATGGCCACCGATCAAGGGAAAATAGCTAACATTCCTGCACTCGGCGTTCTGGCCGAGCACACCGGTAAATCAATATCGGACGCCGGCACAACCATGTTCCGACCACCGTATAGCCCAGTCTCTATAGGTGCTTTTGCGGGACGGTCGCGAGGCAACAGCTTCCGTCCTTTCCGCCTTACGCCGAGTCACAACTGGGCGGTAGAGCAGAATGCCGTCTTCGTCGAAACCGGTATGTGGCTACGCGCGCAGTGGTTTCCCAGACCGGGAGAAACACATTGGCGCCAGCACGTAGACCGAGAAGTGATGCAAACTCGCAAATCTGTTGGGGTCTGCGATGTAACCACACTCGGTAAGATTGACATTCAAGGCCGTGACGCACTGGATTTTCTGAACCTTGTATATGCAAATGGATTTCGCAAGCTGCCGTTGGGAAAAGTACGCTACGGTCTCATGCTACGTGAGGATGGGATAGCAATGGATGACGGCACCACTGCGCACCTTTCAGAAAATCACTTCCTGATGACAACCACAACCGCTAATGCGGTCAGCGTATTTCGGCATTTAGAATTTTGTCGACAGTGCCTCTGGCCAAATATGGACGTACATGTCATTTCCACTACTGAACAATTCGCCCAATATTCAGTTGCTGGCCCGAATTCACGGAGTGTTCTAAGAAGACTGCTTGATCCCCAATTCGACATCTCTAACGATGCGTTCCCCTTTATGGCATGTGCTGAGGTCACAATTTGCGGCGGGACGCCGGCAAGACTCTTTCGCATCTCCTTCTCTGGGGAACTTGCCTACGAAATTGCTGTGCCAACCCGCTACGGGGACGCTCTGATCCGCGCACTGATGGCTGCGGGCGAAACTTTCAATGTTGTCCCATATGGTACCGAGGCCCTAGGTGTGATGAGGATAGAAAAAGGTCACGCGGCAGGTGGTGAGTTAAACGGCCAGACAACCGCGCATGACCTAGGAATGGGGCGTTTTCTGTCGAAGTCGGGGGACTACATCGGGAATACGCTTTCCAAACGCCCTGGCCTCAAATGTGAGGGCCGGCCCACACTGATGGGGTTCAGGCCGGTGGACCAATCAGTTGACCTCACTACAGGCGCACACATAGTCGCAAAAGAAAAAGAGGCGACGATGGATAATGACGATGGCTGGATAAGCTCCGTCGCCTCGTCACCCACCCTTGGGCACTCGATCGGGCTAGGTTTCATCAAACATGGATCAAAGCGTCTTGGAGATATAATCCGAGTGGTTAACCTATTGAACGGCGAAGACGTAGAAGCAGAAGTAGTATCCCCCCACTTTTTGGACCCGGATGGAGAACGCCTTCGTGTCTAAGTACCTACTCAAGGCTCAGTCACCACTGAATGGCATGAATCGTACTTTTGAGGGCATGATCATTAAAGAGATCACTAACCGTGATATCGTCTCTATTGCAACTCCGTTGGGAGGCAAGGATGCGCTTTCTGGCGCCGTTAGAACTACGTATCAGGCCACACTCCCGATTGTCGGACAATGGACCGGATCAAATGTAGATAATGCTCAGTTTTTGGGTATGGCTTCAGATCAATATTTCGTAATGTTCGACCACTCAGGGTCAGAGGCCCTTATTGTGATGGAGAGCAAATTAGGAAGCGCGGGTTACTATACAGACCAATCTGATAGCTGGGTGATTATTAGAATCGGTGGTCCGAAATCTCGAAGCGCGCTTGAACGTATCTGCTCGATCGATCTGCACCCGACTGTTTTTCCTGAAGGAAATGTAACGAGAACGCTCATGGAGCACCTCGGCACCATCATCCTGTCGGAACCAAACAACTATTTTCTCCTATTATCAGCACGATCCTCTGCAGAATCGTTCCTCCAAGCTATTCAAGAGTCTGTAGAAAATATTCTATAAATTCTGCCATTTGAGTAGCAATAGAGCGACTAAACTAGCAAGGAAGGACGGAGCAGTCTCAGCACAACAAGTTAATGTCCGGAATTTATCGGAAACGGGAGTGACATCATGTCATTGAGAGGGGATTGGTCGTATCCAACTACAATTCGCTTTGGCGCCGGAAGAATCCAAGAACTAGGGGATGCTTGCATTTCCGCTGGGATTAGTAATCCCCTTCTTGTGACCGACAGGATACTCGCAGATCTATCTATCACCGAGCGGTTGCTTGGTCTTCTTGCGAAGGCCGGATTTGGAAAGTCCTTATTTGCGGAGGTAGACCCTAATCCCAGCGACATCAATCTTGAGGCAGGCATTTTCACATTCAAGGAAGGTGACCATGATGGGATTGTAGCATTGGGGGGTGGATCGGCCATTGACCTAGGAAAACTAATTGCCTTCATGTCTAACCAAACTAGACCCGTCTGGGACTTTGAAGACCTAGGTGACAATTGGCGACGCGCTGATCCGACCGTCATTGCCCCAATAGTAGCTGTCCCCACTACCGCTGGTACCGGCTCTGAGGTTGGCCGCGCCGGCGTGATTTTTAACTCCAAAGACCGTGTAAAAACAATTATCTTTCACCCGAAAGTTTTACCCAGCATCGCGATTTGTGATCCCGAATTAACCGTTGGCATGCCCCCATCCATAACTATCGGCACAGGTATGGATGCCTTTGCGCACTGCCTGGAGGCTTTCTCTTCGCCTTTCTACCATCCGATGTCTCACGGTATTGCACTTGAAGGTATGAGATTGGTATCCGAGCATCTTCCACGTGTGGTTCAAGATGCCAACAATATTGAATCCCGCGCACACATGATGTCTGCAGCTGCAATGGGGGCCGTGGCGTTTCAGAAAGGCCTCGGTGCAGTTCATGCCATTTCACATCCAGTTGGTGCCATCTACAACACTCATCATGGGACGACGAATGCGGTGGTAATGCCGGCCGTACTTGCACTTAATAGACAGGTCATTGAAGGAAAAATATCTAAGGCAGCCGCTTATCTCGAAATCAAAGGCGGCTTTGATGGTTTTTATGACTTTGTTGTGGAATTCCGGCAGGCCCTAGGCGTACCGAACAGACTCCGAGAAATGGGCGTAAAGCGTGATGAAGTTGAGCGAATGACGCAAATGGCATTGATTGACCCGAGCGGTCTCGGCAATCCCGTACCACTGAACTACAACAATGTAATGGATCTATATGAAGCGTGCATTTAGCTATTTCTGACTGCTGGTTCGCTGGCGTAGATTCCTGCAAGGGTACGCTCTCGATGGTACAAACCGCGCTCTTCGCCGCGGGATCGCCATCCTTAAAACCACCTACCACGCCACTTTTAATGAACAAGCTTGTATAAACATTAAAAGTGTTAGCTTATCTGTCCTCCTGCACCTTGCACAGTTGCCCTATCCGACCGAGATACAAGTTTCGAAAAAAAACACAAAATCATCCAACTTTAAGAGAGCATTCGCAAAATTTAATCGGCTGTTTTGTCGTTCCATCGCGAACTTCTGTAGGAAGTGCCACGGTCATTACTTATGGAATGTTGCCGGGCTGAAAAAAGAATCCCGCAATTAAATTCCCAATCATCATACCCTTGGCGTATTATTTTGAAATACTCATCGGCGGGTTTCCCAAAACCGTACCTTTCACACATGACATAAATCATGATCTTGCTAGGCCCACAATTTAATTGCACATCCAAATACTCTTTAAAATAAAGACAAGGATAATTCTCGTAACGGTCCAATGATCTCTCGCAAGCTTTGGTGATCGCATAAATCCCAACGGGCGTCGTATTTCCTGGAATCGTTAAAATATCTGCTACACC
>CAJWOI010000114.1 GCA_913044255.1 uncultured Alphaproteobacteria bacterium | reverse complement strand
ACGAATTATTGCGAAAACCAAAATTCCCGATTTTTAATACTGGCCGGGGTGGTCGGTATACCTATCACGGCCCCGGCCAACGCGTGATTTATGTAATGCTGGATCTGCGCCATCACGGGTCAGATGTGCGATCTTACGTGCAGAGACTTGAACAATTGTTGATCGATAGCCTTGCTGATTGTGGCGTATATGCTGAACGGCGCTCTGGTCGGATCGGGATTTGGGTTTCACGAGACAACGGAAGCGAGGAAAAAATCGGAGCGATTGGCGTACGTATCCGACGCTCGGTGAGCTTTCACGGAGCTTCTCTAAATGTCGATCCCAATCTTGGCGATTACAACGATATAATTCCTTGCGGAGTATCGAATTATGGCGTGACCTCAATCTGTGATCTTGGCTTGGCGGTTGAAATGTCTGACGTTGACTCTATCTTACGGAAGAACTTTGAAAATATTTTTGGCGCCACAGTGGATACAAATGAACCGATAATAACAAACCTTAGACGGCATTTCCCATAATTAAGTCAGTTGGTTGGCGTGGGCTCCAGTTCTAAAATAATCTGATCAACCGCAAGGCTATCACCAGCGGCGACCCGAACATCAGCCACCTTTCCATCTCGTTCGGCACATAGAACATTCTCCATTTTCATCGCATCCACAACAACCAACTCTTCACCAGCTTGGACTAAATCCCCGGACTGCACAGAGATTGTCAACACACGACCAGGCATCGGAGACAATACATAACGAGACATATCCGCCGGTACCTTTTTGGGCATTTTTGCCATCAACGCAGCGGCTCGTGTGTCGCGGATCACAACGTCGGTTTTCGCACCTCGATGCGTAAGGCAATACCCCTCAACTAAACGGTCAATTTGAACATACACCTTTGAGTTATTCACTGTCCCCGCGAATAGAGGTGATCCAAGACTCCAGACTCCGCGAACCTGCAGAAAAGCGCCTTCCACAGAAACGTCACAGCCACCGCCAGCAGGAACAATGGTAACTTCAAGCTCTTCACGATCTATTGATACTACCCAATCCTTACCCGGACGATAGCGACCATCATCTATTCGGCCCGATATTTTCGTCCGTCGCGAAATTTCAGACATATGCGCCAGAGCGGCAACCGAGACTAGGACGTCTTGTACTGCCCTAGTCATCGCGGCTGTATGAAAGCCATCTGGATACTCTTGATTGATGAAATCAGTGTTGAGTAACCCTTCCTTAAAACGAGGGAGACCCAACACAGCACTTAGAAAAGGGATGTTGTGTGACAGTCCACGAATTACGAATGAATCCAAAGCCGTCACCCCGTGTGCGATGGCCGCCTCACGATCAGGCCCATAACTAACAATCTTAGCTATCATCGGATCGTAAAAGACGGATACCTCATCACCCTCCTCTATCGCATTTTCCAGACGAACTGAATCCGATAGAACAGGTGGTCGATAACAAGTGATTCTCCCTGTCGATGGGAGGAACCCGCGCTCAGGGTCCTCTGCATAAACACGCGTTTCAATCGCCCAGCCTCGAATTCCAACATCCTTCTGTCGAAATGACAAACGCTCACCAGCCGCGATACGGATCATTTGTTCCACTAGGTCCAGACCGGTAATCAACTCAGTTACTGGATGTTCGACCTGAAGACGGGTATTCATCTCCAAAAAATAAAATTGTTTGTCGGCTCCGACGATAAACTCAACCGTGCCAGCAGAGTAATAATCGACCTTTCTAGCCAACTCGACAGCCTGCTTTCCCATTGCAGCCCGAAGATCCGAATCTACAAAAGGGCTCGGTGCCTCCTCAATCACCTTCTGATGACGGCGCTGGATCGAGCACTCTCTTTCATTCAAGTGAACAATACTGCCGTGTGTATCCCCCAATATCTGAATTTCTATATGTCGCGGTCCTTCAATGTAACGCTCGACCAACAAACGGCCGTCTCCAAAACTAGCTAGAGCCTCGCTTTGCGCCAAAGAAAAACCTTGTCGTAGGCTTTCCTCGTCCCGTACGACTCTCATACCTTTGCCGCCACCACCGCTACTCGCCTTAATCATTATTGGGTAGCCAACATCTCGCGCTATTTCGATCGCTTGGTTTGGACTCTCGACTTCTTCCAAATAACCGGGGATTACATTGACACCAGCCTCTAGCGCAATCTTTTTTGACTGGATCTTATCCCCCATCGCGGTGATTGCGTCAGGTGATGGACCAATAAAGACCGCCCCTGAAGTCGTTACAGAATGCGCGAAATCACCGTTTTCTGATAGAAACCCATAGCCTGGATGAACGGCCTCTGCCTTAGTCTGAGCCACGGCGTCAATTATTGCATTCCCTACTAAATAACTCTCACTGGCGGCGGCCGGTCCAATCCGCACGGCCTCATCAGCCATTCGTACATGACGCGCGCTTGCATCAACGTCAGAATAGACAGAGACGGTCTTAATACCCATCCGCGTCGCCGTCTTTATAATCCGGCACGCTATTTCTCCGCGATTGGCTATTAATATTTTACTGAACAAAAATGATCTCCAGATGTACTTTAAGAATACTGAGAAAGATGCGTGAAACGAACGTAGGTAATGTCCAATTAAATTTTACGTAAAAATGTCACGTTTCAATCATTAAATGCAATACCTCATAAGGCGATCGCCATACCGCTACCACCATTGCTATAATAATAATCAGGCATAGCTCCATGTTAAGGATAATAAACAGCTGCAGAAAACATTATTGCTCATGGGCAACTGCTGCAAAAAATTCTATTGCGACCCAAGTGCACGGCCCCGATCGTTGGCTCGGCATACTAATATTGTTGTCATCCGGGTTTTTAATTCTTGGTTGGCTTACCCCTATTATGACGGTGAGCCAATTGATTTTCTTAGAAGAACAGGTTTCGATACTCGATGGCGTCCTCACGTTAGCACGTCATGGTGAATTATTCTTGTTTACGATGGTGCTTGTGTTCTCTGTGATAATTCCGGCATTAAAATTATTTTTTTCTTACCTTCTCTGGTCCCGCGTTGATGTGAATGACAATAAATTCCGAAATCGCTTAAGAATGATTGAGGGGCTCGGGAAATGGTCGATGACAGAGGTCTTCCTTGTTGCCTTAGTGGTGGCAGCCGTCAAAGTGAGTGTGATAAGCGATATTCACTTACACTGGGGCTTGTATTTTTTTTCAGGGAGCATCATATTATCAATGTTTGCGCTTGCACGACTCACTGTTCTTGCGCATCACTTACAAGGCAACAAATAGGCATAGGTTATGTGATAGTCCCGTTATCTAGATAACGAAAGACTCAAACCTGAAGGTTTGTCGGCTTGATTTTCCTCCACCAACGCCTCACAAACTTTCGCCATTCTTACTACAGCGGAATGTTTCCATGCTTCTTCCAAGGATTCTGGAGTGTTTTCTCACGCAATAGTCGCAAGGAGAGACATATACGTCGACGTGTATCTCTGGGCTGTATTATATCGTCGATGTAGCCACGCCTTGCCGCCATGAATGGATTAGCAAATTTCTCGCTGTATTCTTGAGTTTTGATTTTGACTTCTTCTGGGTCATCCAAAGATCCGCGAAAAATAATCTCAACTGCACCCTTTGCACCCATTACTGCAATTTCTGCCGAAGGCCACGCGTAGTTTACGTCACCACGTAAATGTTTGGAACTCATGACGTCATAAGCGCCTCCATAAGCCTTCCGGATGATAAGCGTAACTTTCGGCACAGTTGCCTCAGCGTAGGCGTACAACAGTTTCGCACCATGTTTTATAATCGCCCCATGCTCCTGAGTTGTGCCAGGTAAAAATCCTGGAACATCGACAAACGTAACAATAGGGATATTAAAACAGTCACAAAACCGCACAAAACGGGCGCCCTTCCGCGAAGAATCGATATCCAGACAACCGGCCAACACCGTCGGCTGATTGGCAACGACACCAATAGTACGGCCCTCCATACGCGCAAAACCGATCACAATGTTAGCCGCGTAATTTGGTTGCAACTCAAAAAAATCTCCCTCATCAACAACCTTTTGGACAAGCTCCTTGATATCGTAGGGCTTAGTGGAATTGTCTGGCACCAAACCATCGAGTGAGGGCTCGGCGCGATCGATGGGATCCTGAGTCGGCCATTTGGGTACCCCGGAGCGGTTCGAAAGTGGAAAAAAATCAAAAAATCGACGGGTAGCTACCAATGCCTCGACATCGTTCTCGAAGCTAGCATCAGAGACACCAGATTTTGTGGTATGAGTAGTGGCACCACCGAGTTCTTCGTGCGAGACCGTTTCGTGGGTCACGGTTTTAACTACGTCTGGCCCCGTCACAAACATGTACGAAGAATCTTTTACCATAAAAATAAAATCAGTCATTGCGGGGGAATAAACCGCGCCACCCGCACATGGTCCCATAACCACAGAAAGTTGTGGCACCACGCCTGAGGTCAGTACATTCCGTTGGAAAACCTCGGCGTAACCTCCAAGTGATGCTACACCTTCCTGTATCCTTGCCCCTCCGGAATCATTCAACCCTATTACAGGTATACCCACTTTAATTGCTTGATCCATAATTTTACAGATTTTCTCCGCGTGAGCTTCACTAAGGCTACCACCAAACACTGTAAAATCTTGACTAAAGACAAATGTTGGGCGGCCGTTGATCGTACCGTGCCCAGTCACCACGCCGTCTCCAGGCACCCGCTGCTTATCCATGCCAAAATCGTTGGAACGATGCTCGACAAACATGTCATATTCCTCAAATGAACCTGGATCGAGCAGAAGCTCCAATCGTTCACGGGCGGTAAGTTTTCCTTTGGCGTGCTGAGCATCCACCCTCAGTTGACCGCCACCTTCACGGGCTGCTGCGCGCCTCTCTTCTAGTTCCTGAATAATACGTTTCATACCAACATCATCTCTCAATAAACGCCATGACCTATCTCAAGGAATAACATTTCCATTACGTCAGCTCTAGATTACTCCTACTTGAAGCAACATATTGAGCTTATTTAAACGATTCGCCAATTGGGTCACCTGCATTCACCGCTGCTCGGGTAGAGATCATGACCAATGCTTACCCTCCTGTATCGAGAGAAAGCTGTTTCATGCTCACCAACATGTGCTCGGGCAACGGAGCAATGAAACGTAGTGCTTCACCGTCTTTTTCTGGTAGCTCGATAGAACGAGCATGTAAATGCAGTCTCTGCTCCGCCGGTAGCTCACTCAAGAAAGATCTCCTCCCACCGTACTTACCATCGCCTAATATCGGAGTTCCCAGTTCGACACAATGAACCCGCAATTGATGAGTACGCCCCGTCTCGGGGTATAATGCAAGCAACGAAGCTAAAGACCCGGACCGGTCCAAGACTTGATACCGCGTCCGTGCTGATTTCCCAAGATCAGACACCGTAGTGACCCGTTCTCCTCTAGCGCCCACCCTTTTCGATAGCTCGTTCTCTATTGTTCCAATTTCGGGGAAAGGAACGCCGACCACGATGGCCCAATATGTTTTTCGGATCGCACCCGTTTTAAACGCGTTTCCAATCCAGCGTGCAGTCTCCGTCGTTTTTGCCAACAGCAGTACACCGCTAGTGTCCTTATCAAGACGGTGCACCAACTTCGGTGGCAAATCGCTTTCCTTAACTAAAGAACGGGATAGCAAATCAACGTGTCGACGCTGCCCCGTACCACCTTGAACAGGAAGTCCGGCGGGTTTGTCTATCGCAATTAACTCATGATTTTCAAATAAAATACGCGAGCGAAGAAATTGCACGTCCTCTCTTTCAATCTTTGAATTGAAATTCGGGGACCGCGGTGACGGGCTGACCATGGGCGGAATTCGAACTCGTTGGCCAGCTGTTAACCTAAGATTTCCGCTTGCGCGTGCACCGTCCACCCGGATTTGGCCCGTGCGCAAAAGTTTTTGCACCAAACCATAACTAAGACCTGGAAAACGCGTTGCTAACCATCGATCAAGTCGGGTAGCAGCGTCGGAAACCGATACTTCTACTGTTTGGACACCAGTCATGCCAATAAACCACGCACCAGAATTATACCCGCCATTAGACCTAGCACTGACAAAAACAGTGAGCCAAATGCGTAGCCACCGGCCGTTACCCAGGCACCACGTCCCATAAGAAGTACTACGTCCAAAGAAAACGTGGAGAAGGTGGTAAAAGTTCCCAACATTCCAATTGTGAGAAATGCTTTAAGTTCGGCGCTTGGTTGCCATACTAGTGTTCCAGCTTCGTACAGTGCTCCTAAGATGAAAGACCCTACTACGTTCACAGTAAAGGTCCCCCAAGGGACATTTGATCCTAGCCAGGAAGAAATTTGGGTCGACACAAAGTAGCGACCAAGCGCTCCTAATGCGCCACCAAAAGCGATTGCAAGAAGGAGTTTCACCAGACAGACCCCAAAAATTGTATCACAATCTCTACGACTAATTTTTATCCAATAGTTTGCAAACACCCCGAATAGTAAGCCACCCTACCAATATCCGTAGAGATGGGATATGACGCAACCGCTTTTAGTCGGTCTCCTCAGGGCGTCGATCTTTCTGCGCCCGTAGTCTTGCCCAATGTTGCAACCGTTTCTTGACCTCTCCCTCGTAGCCCCGAGTACTTGGCGCATAGAATATTGCCCGATCTAATCCCTCAGGGAAGTAGTTCTGACCAGAAAATGCATCATTTTCATTATGATCATAGGAGTATCTCCCTCCATACCCGAGGTCTTTCATCAACCGGGTGGGAGCATTTAGAATATGCTTTGGGGGCATGAGCGACCCTGTTTTCCGGGCGGCGGCGATAGCTGAGTTGAATGCTCTGTAGGACGCATTAGATTTTGGCGCAGTAGCCAGAAAAATTACACATTGAGCTAGCGCTAACTCACCTTCTGGGGAACCAATAAATTCATAGGCTTCCTTAGCAGCCAACGCCTGCAACAAAGCCTGCGGATCCGCCAGACCAATATCCTCACTAGCAAAACGCACCAAACGTCGTACTATGTACAGTGGTTCCTCCCCGCCGACCAACATGCGTGCAAGCCAGTAAAGAGCTGCATCGACATCTGATCCTCGTAAACTTTTGTGAAGTGCGCTAATCAGATTGTAGTGGTTGTCTTGACCCTTGTCATAAAGCGGTGCACGCTTTTGCAACGCACTGGCGAGGTCAACATCGTCTATTTTGGTGTTTTCAGGAAACTCTAGCAATGCTTCCACTAAATTGAGAAGGAATCGGCCATCTCCATCTGCCATAGCCTTTAGGCTTATCCGTGCTTCATCAGTAAGCGGCAAACCCCGTTCTGTTAACAGTTCGCACGCCTCAAGAATTTTCTCCAGAGCCAGGTTGTCAAGTCGATGTAGAACGAAAACATGACAACGCGACAACAAGGCCGGAATTAATTCGAATGATGGGTTTTCCGTAGTGGCTCCAACTAGAATGACTGTGCCATCCTCAACGTATGGCAAAAATGCGTCCTGCTGGGCTCGGTTGAAACGGTGAATTTCATCCACAAACAGAAGGGTGCCCCGACCGTCAGCACGGCGAATACGGGCATCGGTGAATAACTTTCGTAAATCACCAACCCCTGAAAAAACCGCCGATAAAGGACAAAATTCCATTTCTGTTTGATCTGCTAACAAACGGGCGATAGTGGTTTTCCCGCTTCCTGGCGGTCCCCATAAAATCATTGAGGTTAATTTTCCCGCCTCAATCATGCGCCCAATAGGGCTAGAACGCCCGATCAAGTGATCCTGACCCACAACTTGAGCGAGGCCTGTGGGACGCATCCGATCTGCTAAGGGTCGCGTGATGTCTGCGTTGGCCCCTACCGCCTCAAACAACGTCGCCATCACAGAGTAACAACCACACGCATCGACTTACCACCCCTGTCGATAACGACTCGCCATTGGCCCTTCTGTTTACGCAGTACAGATATCAATTCGTCAGTGGTCCCAA
>CAJWOI010000113.1 GCA_913044255.1 uncultured Alphaproteobacteria bacterium | reverse complement strand
GCCTACGAAATCAAGTTCCAAGTGCCAAGGCAAATACGGCTGAAATTGAGTGCCTGACTTGATCTTTAACATTCCTGTATCAGCGAACTGCCCTGAGTTTTTGGGATGAAAGCGCCTCGAGTACCTTGAAAACGATACCGGGCGAAACTGGTCAGCGATACTGAAAGGAAGCGTAAAGTCACCCTGTCTCAGAAATATTGCAGGAGATTTCATATACTGACTCATTGTCGTACGCTCAAGTAACCTTCTCCAAGGCGTTTTACCTCGACTGCCAACCCAAAGAAGTTGCTCGCCGTGCTTGATTTCCGCAACGTAAGAGCCATGCTGTTTGTCTCCAAAGAGATTTCTCCCGATACCAGAGGGTGTAATAAGAGCAGCACAAATTTCCTTGGGCGCATTGCTCAGCTCGCTCTCCATCACGGAATGACAACGAACCGAACCCTCTAACATGAGTGACTGCCAGTCACTCGCCTCGTAGCTATCCAGATCAATAAATATTTTCTCGCCGTCGATATTTCCGATCAGACCCCGCGACCGGGCTACCCTACGAGCTGCCGTAACCACCGCACCGTGCATTAATGTTGCACTTATTGTTGCACCACTAATACTGTCCACCTCGCCTCTATGAAAACGACCTCCTTGTCCAGCAGGCTTCTTAATTGGTTGAAGAATGTCGAGACTCTTAAGGTCGCGAAGGTACTTTCGAAGACCACGCTCCAAGGGCACATTACCTTTAACGATCGGTTCGTTGTGGCGTAACAAACTTACACCCGAAATTTTTGCCCTCACACTAACTCCTGCGATAATATCAAATGGTTCTCCTGCGTACCCCGGAGCTCCCACCGTTTCATAGGTTGCATAAAGGTACCCTATAACCTCTCCATCCCGGTATGCCGTGGCCACAGGAGGTTCCCCGGTCGGCAGCGAAATTTCATCAGCTTCCGGGAAAATTGCATTAACCACCGCCGTAGCGCGTAGCCGATAATCGAGCCGACCAAAATCTACTTCACAAGTCTTGCATCCCAATGCATCTGCATCAGATGCAAAAATTTGCCCCAGCAAAACGAGAAAAGTTCCGCACAATCGTTGGAACGACATCATTACCGGTCCTTTAATAGAAGGATAAAACTAAGTTCGCGCAGAACCCAGTTGGATATTTCTATGGGAAAAAACATCGCTACTTAATTATTGTCTACGGTAATCAATTATCTGAAAAGGGCGGCGAGATAAAAAACAATCATGAAGAGGAACTAGCGACTTTGCTGAGCCAGAAGCAGAACATTTCGCGCTTGCTTCAGATGTGGCATATCAAGCATCTTGCCATCCAGGCCTACAGTCCCGACTCCTGGATTTTGCTTGAAGACTTCGACCACCTTTTTTGCGTATGCAATTTCGTCATCGGAGGGCGCAAAGGCTCGGTTTATCACCGCTGACTGGGCGGGGTGAATGGCGACTTTCCCAATAAAGCCAGCACGTCGATCCCGCAAACACTCAGACTCCAGGCCCTGCAAATCTCGGAAGTCCACATAAACTACACCAATCGGCTGGACATCAATTGCCCGTGCTGTGGCCAGGCAAAGAGATTTTGCTATCAGATATGGATCATCATATCCGCCAGTATCGGGATTTCGGTTATCGCTTGCTCCCAGAGCAGCAGCCAAGTCCTCTCCTCCCCACGTCATTCCAATCAAACGTTCGGTGACGTTATCTAGATACGTATGAAACGTTAACAGAGAGGAGGCCGTTTCCGTCGCCACGCAGATGATTTTGGTTGAGCCGTGAGTCAATCCTTCCCGCACCTCTAATGCCGCCAGGTAATTGGAAAGAGTGTTTACGTCAGCTGCGGAATAGACTTTGGGAAGAACAATACCATCTGGTGCTCCCGCCATTACAGCAGCCAGGTCCGGCAATGATAGCTCTGTATCAAGCGGATTAATGCGAACCCAAAGCTGTTGAGTGGCACGCTCTGGATTGGCACTGAGAAAATTGCGAACCATATCTCTGGCAAAAGCTTGCCGGTCGTTGGAGACCGCATCCTCAAGATCTAGAATTAAAGCATCTGCCTCATTTTCTCTCCCTTTCTCCAGTTTCCGTTCACTGTCACCAGGAACAAAAAGCCAAGAGCGAATCATCATGATGGTTGCTTCATCATCAGACCTGTACGAACGCAGTACGCTACTTCCTCATCGCGTTGATTGAATCCAAAATGCTCAAATGTTACCAAACCAGCGTTTGGTCTGGACTTGCTTTCCCTCATCTCCTTAACGCGTGTCATTGCACGGATCGTATCCCCGTGAAACACTGGTTTGACAAACCGTACATCGGTCATACCAAGATTCCCAAGTGTGGTACCTAAGGTTGTTTCACCGACGCTCACGCCGATGACCAGGCCGAGCGTAAAAAGACTGTTAACAATGCGCTTCCCATACTCAGTCTTTTTGCCAAATTCCTCATCCAAATGCAGTGGCTGTGGGTTGTGAGTCATGGCGCAAAACATAATGTTGTCCATCTCCGTCACAGTCCGAGTTAAAGAATGCTTAAATTCCATATCAATTTTAAACTGTTCGTAGTAGAGACCTGCCATTACGGATTTACCTTTCTTACACTCGACTTAGCAAAGACACTGTTACAATCTCGCCCATTATAACTGACCTACTTATATCATGACCTGGCTCTGGATTCCCCTGACGATTGGCGCCGCATTCCTACAGAATATCCGTTCCTCTTTGCAAAAACACCTTAAGGGGCAACTAGGAACTACTGGGGCAACATTCGTTCGTTTTGGTTATGGCTTTCCATTCGCTATCGCATATCTCGCCGTACTCGTAGGCCTCTTCGAATTCGATCTACCGGCCCCCAATGCAAGATTTTTGGTTTTCGTAATTTTGGGGGGGATTTCTCAAATAGCCGGGACTGCCCTCTTATTAACATTGTTTGACGCCCGAAATTTTGCGGTCGGCACTGCTTACTCCAAAACCGAGACAGTTCAGGCAGCCATTTTTGCGATCGTGTTTCTTGGTGAGACTATTTCGTTGGCGGCTACACTTGGCATTTTTATTAGCCTTATCGGAGTAATGATTATTTCAACTGCGCGCAATCCGGCTACATTTTCAAGTACCACACATCCTTGGCTGACTCGTTCGGCCTTAGTAGGGTTGGCATCAGGTGCGTCCTTCGGAATTGCAGCAGTATCATACAGAGGTGCTTCTTTGTCTCTTGAGGGCAACGGCTTTCTTGTACAGGCGGCTTTTACGCTGGCGTTAGTGTTGGTTTTGCAAACGTTTATGATGGCTATTTACATGGCGCTGCGCAACCCAGGTGAGCTACGCGACGCGTTAGCTGCTTGGCGGATTGCAATCTGGGTTGGTGCAAGTGGAGCTGTTGGCTCCATCGGGTGGTTTACTGCAATGACCATTCAGAACGCCGCATTGGTTCGTGCCTTAGGTCAAATTGAACTTGTGTTTACCATTGGTGCATCTGTATTAATTTTTCGGGAAAAAATACTACGTTTGGAATTGTTCGGAATTGCCCTGGTAGTCGCTGGAATCATCGTCCTCGTACTCCGATAACCTAGGATACTAGTCCTGATGTCAGGAGCCCATAGTGCTTGCCTCTCCAACCCGCGGCGAAAATTCCCTCAGCCCGAACGAACAAATTTCTGAAAAGAATGGCATGTAAATGGCGCAAAGTATTCGATGGCCCTGCCACTTTTGACAACCTCACCGACGTATAAATCTCCTCGAGAGTCGGCCCAAATTCCGTGGGGCTGTATGAAATTTCCCGGCAAAAGTGGTTTTGGCCCACCAATACGCGACTGAACATTGCCATCAAGATCACAAATAGTCACTCTAGCAATCGGATCATGTCCGACTGGAGGCAACTCCATTATATTAAAGTGCCGCGACTTACGCATCGGGACGGACCAACCAAGTTCAGCGATGTAAAGATTTTCTTGATCATCAAGAAACAAGTCGCAAGGACGATTCGTCCATGTCCATTCGTCTAAGAATTCTCCTTCCGAAGAAAATATCTGTATCCGGGAATTTTCACGGTCTGCTACGAAAACTCTTCCAGAACGATCAACGACGATGGAATGCGGCAGATTGAATTCTCCAGGACCGCTGCCAGGCTCCCCCCAAGACATTTTCAAACTGCCATCAGCACTGTATCGATGGACACGGGCATTACCATAACCATCAGCAATAAATAGATCCCCGTCTGGTCCCATTGCTGCCTTGGTGACCATGTTAAATGGTCCAGCAGCACAGCATACGGGACTCTCGTTAAGCTTGAATCCAGTATCGGAGGGATTTTCAGTATCACCAAGCGTCATCAGTAGTTCGCCCGATGTGGTGAATTTGCGCACGGTGTGGTCAAAATTGTCGGCACACCAAATGTGATCGTTTTGATCGATAAAAATACCGTGCGGATTCGTGAAAATGCCTTCACCCCATGCACCGATAAACTGTCCCTCCTTGTCAAAAATGATCATCGGATGCTCACCTCGATTGAAGACATAGACCAGATCCTGCCTATCAACTCCGATTCCAGCCACTTCAACGAAAGACCAATCTTCAGGAAGTTTTTCCCACCCCTCCAAGACTTCATATTCAAGGTTATGTGGTCCCTTTGCCATTAACCCGCTCCCTTACATCCAACTATATGTAAATCCCATGCGCACAGTGGCCGATCAATCTGCGAGATCTTCAATCATGCGGCAAAGTCCCACTACAATTGTGCGGTCAGGTTATCTGGTTCTGCAAACATACCTTATAACTGGTTTGCAAGCGTCACCGGACCCGGTGGCAAATTATCCAACGTGCCGCCTTTGGCCAATAAATCTTCAAGGACACCATCTTCTATCTCAATTTGAAGAGCTTCATTGAACCGGTTGTAAAATCCGCAGAGAGAAATTCGAAATGTCAATTCGACTAGTTGCGCCTCGGTAAATTCAACTCGCAGACGTGAAAAAATACTATCAGAAACCAACTTAGAATCAGTTGTTACTTGAACCGCGTAATCACGTACCAGCTTATCTATTGAATCAAGATCGGGGCAGTCTGGCTCCAAAATGTGATCAATGGTCTTCGCTGACAGCCCACTCGCTATCAGGCGCGGTGCATGGTGTGCTACGCAGTAACGACATTCATTTATTTTCGATACGGTGACCAGTGCTATCTCCAAGTGACGTTTCTTAACCACAGATTCGTCAGCCATTTCTAATAACATACCCATCATATGCTTAAGCAAAACCGGACGGTGAGCAAATACACGAACTTGATTCATAAACGGCCCATATTCTTCTCCATATTTTTGGTAGATAGGCTGTAAATCGGCATCAACTTCTCGCGCCTCAACATCCCGCACTCGTGCCATGTTCATCACCTTTTTTTTGCCAATCTTACGTCAAGCGTAGGTTGTCGCTCAAAATGCGCGTATTGTTCTGCAATGCCAAATACCTGCATGGTTAAACGGCTACGCCTCACTCATCTTTCGCAGCAACCAGGAGCGAGCCAACGACCGAACAAAACCCAGCGTTGGCCATATGGGGAGTCATTGGTATGTTCCAATGATGCGAACCTAACGATTTGTCCCTTGCTCTACAATAATTCCGCATAGGAACCGCTATGAAAATTTCCGCCCTTCTGATTGCCAACCGCGGTGAGATAGCCATCCGAATTGCCCAGGCTGCGAGGGACTTGGGCCTAAAGGCGGTCGCCGTATATTCAGAGGATGACGCAAACAGTTTACACACCCAGGTCGCGAACAAATCGTGTCCCCTGAAGGGCAACGGACCCAAGGCTTACCTCGATATGGATGCAATTTTCACCGCAGCACAAGAAATGGGCTGCGACGCAATCCATCCAGGTTATGGTTTCCTGGCCGAGCGGGCCGATTTTGCCGATCGGTGCGCCAACTCGGGGCTGCTCTTCATTGGTCCAAACACTAAACACCTAGACCTCTTCGGAGACAAAGTTAAGGCACGCACAACTGCAGCATCCATTGGCCTTCCCGTGCTTCGTGGTTTAGATCGCGCAATAACATTGGATGACGCTAAGGGGTTTTTTGAACAAATCTCCCCAAGTAATATGATGATCAAAGCCATAGCTGGCGGCGGCGGGAGAGGTACGCGTGTTGTAACTGCTGCAGACGATATCGAGTCTGCCTACGAACGCTGCAGCTCAGAATCAAAAATAGCTTTCGGACAAGACGGATTATACGTAGAGGAATTTATTTCGCGCGCGCGCCACATCGAGGTGCAAATCGTTGGGGATAAAAATGGAAATGTCGCGCATTTAGGAGAACGCGAATGCAGCTTTCAACGTCGCTTTCAAAAAATTATCGAGGTTGCCCCAGCACCTAATCTCTCCAACGATCTTCGCACAGAAATAATAGACGCAGCAATGCAGTTTGCGGAACACGTCCGTTACACAAATTTGGGCACGTTTGAATTCCTGGTTGATCTCTCAAATCGTAGTAATGCGCAGCCATTCATCTTTATCGAAGCCAACGCACGCCTACAAGTAGAGCACACCGTTACCGAGGAGGTGATGGGGGTGGATCTGGTTCAGACCCAAATTCGCCTCGCCGATGGAGCCTCTCTCGGCGAACTTGAACTAAATAATCAACTTATCTCAGAACCTCGTGGATACGCCATTGAAACCCGCGTAAATATGGAGACATATGAAGATGATGGATCCGTGCGGCCAGCAACGGGAACGCTTTCTATTTATGAAGCACCGAATGGTCCAGGTGTCCGTACAGATGGATTCGGGTACGCTGGTTATCACACCAGCAACGCCTTCGACTCTTTGTTGGCAAAGGTGATCTGCCATTCACCTACCAAAAACTTCCGCGATGCGGTTTTGCGGTCAATGCGAGCGCTCAGTGAGTTTCGTTTGAAGGGTGTTAATACAAACATCCAGTTTCTACAGAACATTTTGAACCATGATCACTTTGCCCAAGGGAAGGGACACACTCGATGGGTTGATGAACATCTGACGGAACTTTTGTCTGCGCCAACGGAATCTGATCAACACTATGCTTCGATTGACCAAGGCGACACAGGGATCTCCGATGGCCACGCCGGCGCAAAAATTGAAAGCAGAGACCCTCTTGCACTCTTTGCCTATGATGCGGAGGTCAAAGCCTCGCTACATGTAGACGGTGCGGCAGGAGACCAACTTCCAGCTACAGGGCCGGACGGCTCTGTCGGTCTGACGGCGCCAATTCAAGGAACCATCATCTCCCTAGATGTTGCACTTGGTGAACAGGTACAGCCAGGGCAGCAGCTTGCGGTCGTTGAGGCTATGAAAATGGAACACGTCATCTCCGCAAAGGATAGTGGTGTCGTACGCAAGGTCACAATGGCCCAGGGTGACGTCGTACGAGAAGGCCATCCAATCTTGTTCATAGAAAAAATCGACGGTGAGGGTGACACCGACGACAACTCTGACACGAATGAACTTGATCTGAACTATATCCGCCCGGATCTAAAAGAGTCGATTGACCGCCACTCATTCACATTGGATGAAAACAGGCCGGAGGCAGTGGCTAAGCGCCGGGCACGTGGTTACCGCATGCCACGAGAGAACATTGCGCAATTAGTTGACCTCGGTTCATTCCAGGAATACTGGCCACTAATTGTCGCAAAACAGCACCAGCGTCATGATATTGAAACGTTGCGCAAAAACAGTCCCGCCGACGGAGTGGTAGCCGGTACAGCGTCTATCAACGGCAAGTACTTTGACGATCAAAATTCGCGCGCCTTAGTGGTTTCGTACGATTATACAGTGCTCGCTGGAACCCAAGGGCGGCGCAACCACTACAAACAAGACCGTTTGTACGATCTTGCCAACCGCTTCAGGCTTCCTATTGTCCTATTTTCCGAAGGCGGTGGCGGGCGCCCCGGCGACGATGATACCGGACCGAGTGTCGCATTCGACACCCATACTTT
>CAJWOI010000112.1 GCA_913044255.1 uncultured Alphaproteobacteria bacterium | reverse complement strand
TCGGAGAACGACTATTTCGCAATGTCGAGGTCAGGGGTTCGATTCCCCTCGGCTCCACCATTTCCCCAAAGAACCCTGCATACGGAGGGCACTGAGACGGCAAACGTTTCTTGCACCTAGATCGAACTATCATATCGGTGTTCAAGGGAGTTTTTTATGGGCAACACGGAAGAGATGTGCATATTCTTCAAGATCAAAGCACGCTAACATCTGGAACACGATGGTTAGAATTGAACGCCATTTCTACCAGTGGATGGGTTTGACCGCGAGCATTCTGCTGACAGCAACTGTCGCCGTAATGGGATGCACCGGAAAACAAGCAAAGGTAGATTCTTATGAAGCCTTATCCGAGGATGCGCGCCATCGCGTCCAAGCCACTGTTGAGCGCTACATCGAGTGCTCCGTTAATATGGCACTCAAAATTGATAAAGGTCGCCGCCACTTGGGACGTCTCGCATGGACCGCGTCAGAGACCTGTGTCGATGAGAAAAACGACATTTTCAGATTGATGATAAAGCAAGGAGCAAATTACGACGCCGCGCACACCCACGCCAATGACAGCCAGGTGCAAGCAACCGCAGCAGCTATTACGGCTATGCAAAACAGACGCGCGCGTTAGCCGCTCTCGTCCGATTTGCCGCGATACGCCAATGAGCAGTGTTCGGCGCAGTAAGGACGCCCCGCGATTTTGGGTGCCCCACAAAATCTAAAGTCTTGGTCTCCAGGATGACCAATAGGCCAGCGGCACATACGATCCGTTAGATCCGCGGTACCTACCAACGCCGGCACAGCGACGGCCTCAGTCGCACTACTTTGTTTGGAAAGGCCAAGTCGATGAGCTTTACCGATTACAGCATTGCGGCTGATCCCGCCTAAACGCTGGCCAATTTCGCGCGCCGGCACACCTTCCAGCCACAGCCTTTGCAATGTCTGTACCGCCCTTTCAGTCCATTCCATATTTCTTTATTCCGTCACAAGTCGACTATGCCGCCTTACGCAACGAGGCCGCTTTGCATATTCATTATATTTTGTATTATCAGATGACTGGGGGAAATCTCACTATAAATGGACATACCGTCATTTAAGCCACACTTTTGTATAGTATCAACATGAAACAAAATCTTGGTCCTAATGCACCGCTAATCGGCGTAAAAGGAGGGCGGACGAATCTCAGCACTCCAGCTTTGATTTTGGATCCAGCGTCAACCGCTCAAAATATACAGGCAATGATGCAGCATTGCCAGCATACCAATCAAAAGTTGCGCCCCCACGGCAAGAGCCACAAATCGAGCGTACTCGCGCAACGCCAAATCAAGGCCGGCGCTATCGGCATCTGCTGCGCCACCATTCGTGAGGCGGAGGTAATGGTGGAAAGCGGCATCCCAGGGGTATTGATCACATCACCGATAACAAGTAATGCCAAAATTGAGCGATTGGTCGCACTGCACCAAAGGGCTACAGACCTGATGACAGTAGTTGATGATCCATCGACGGTCGCTGCCATTGCGGCCCTCCACACTTCATCAGGTAGCCCCAATCACATTGAATTGCTGGTTGATTTTGACGTGGGTCTTCATCGTACGGGTGTGCGCGATGCCGATGCGGCATGCAACTTGGCGCGCTCCATTGCAGGTACTGAAGGATTATCTTTTGTCGGAATTCAGGCTTATGCCGGACACCTACAGCACGTTGAAAATTTCGATTCCCGGCTACAACAAATGGCTGACGAAGCGGAACGGCTCAAACAGGCAGTCACTGAACTTAGCGCTGACGGACTGACGCCTAATATTATCACCGGTGGCGGTACCGGAACTTATGATATTGACCACCGGTTCAATCTCTTTACGGAATTACAGGCGGGATCATATATTTTTACCGACGTGCAATATAACGCTGTCCACCTCAATCTGGATTTGAAGGTGCCCTTCAAGCCATCCTTGATGGTGCAGGCCAGCGTAGTCAGCACCGCACACGATAGTCATGCGGTCATCGACGCGGGACTCAAGAGCTTCGCAACAGATGGGCCCGCACCCAAATTGCATACCGGCGCCCCAAAAGGGGCAGAATACAGATTCATGGGGGATGAGCACGGAGCGATTGTCTACTCACCAGGCACTAATGAACGTTTAAAAGTTGGTGATGTGGTCTCTTGTCTGGTACCGCACTGCGATCCAACCGTTAATCTGTACGACCACTATCATTGCCTGAAGGGAGATCGTCTCATCGAAATTCTACCGATCGACGGACGCGGAAATCCATAGATCAATCACGGAGTCCACAACCTTTGTGTCCCCTGACCCCGGCAACACCGATCAGGACTTCACATACGAAGTCTGTGGCACAACTTGACTCACCTATAAAACACAGGGATTCAAGGATACTTGGTCATAAGACCAAGATCATCTATCGTCACCTGCCGTCATACACCCTTTGACACGTAACGCGGAATCGCATGCACAAATTCGGAGTTGGCCAACCACTAACGCGTAAGGAAGACCGTCGACTGCTCACTGGCCAAGGCAGTTATGTAGACGATTTGTCGCTTCCGAACCAAGTACATGCCCAGTTTCTGCGGTCCCCGCATGCGCACGCGAAGGTGGTCCAAATTGATACAGAAAGGGCTAGGTTGGCACCAGGTGTCTGCGCCGTATATGTGGGGGCAGACGTGGCCGACGCAGGTTTGGGAGGCCTTCCCGTGACGTTCATGCCGGAAAAAGCGCCTCCGGGCTACGCACCGGAATTCCCGCTACTGGCTCGAAATGTAGTTCGCTATGTCGGTGAATCTTTGGCCATGGTAATCGCGGAATCAGCGGAAGAAGCAGCGAGAGCGCTGGAAGCAATTGAAGTGCAATACGAAATTCTTCCAGCATCTGTGGGACTTGAAGCGGCTAGCAGCGACGGCGCACCCGAATTATGGCCAGGCAAGGCCCCTTTTAATATTTCCTTCGTCTGGGACGGAGGTGATATGGCAGCAGTCGTCACCGCGTTTCATCAGGCTGCACACTTGGTCAAAATTGACGTGATCAACAACCGGGTCGCGATTGCCGCCATTGAATGTCGCGCAGCACTTGGTGTGCATGATCCCGAAAATAACCGCAGCACGCTTCATACCGCCTCGCAAATGCCACACCCTCTGCGTGCTGATTTAGCCAAAATATTTGACGAGCCTGAAGAGCGATTTCGGGTTGTCATCAGAGACGTTGGTGGCGGGTTCGGCGCCAAAAACTCAATGTACTGCGAACAGGCACTTGTGGTGTGGGCGGCAAGGCTGCTCGGTCGCCCAGTGAAGTGGTTGGGACAGCGCAGCGACGCCTTCATCACGGACTTCCACGGACGTGATAACATGACCCATGCCGAGCTTGCTCTTGACCGGGACGGAAACTTTCTAGGTCTGTTAGTGGATGAGACTGCGAACCTTGGTGCCTACATATCCGGCCGAGGAGCAATCTCACCGGTACTTAATCAACCGGCACTAGCGGGTACATACCAAACACCGGCCATTCACGTTCGGGTGCGGGGAATGTTTACGAACACGGTGCCGACGGATGTGTATCGCGGTGCTGGCCGGCCGGAAGCGATTTACCTTCTTGAACGCCTGATAGACAAGGCAGCGGATGAACTGAAGATTGATCGAGTCGAACTGCGCCGACGTAACATGATCCCGGCAGATGCCTTCCCTTATACAACGCCATTGGGGCTAACGTATGATGGAGGACTCTTCGAACGAAACCTTGATGAAGGACTGCGAAGGATAGACTGGGATGGCATGGAGTTGCGGCGTGCAGAGGCGAAAGTGCGCGGAACAAGACGCGGGATTGGACTTGCAAATTATGTTGAACGCAGTGGACACGGTGTCACACAAGACGCAACACTCCGTGTTGGCCGCGACGGTGGAGTAACCGTCCTTATCGGGACCATGTCCAACGGCCAGGGCCACGAAACAGCGTACGCCCAGATCGCTGCAGAATTACTGGGTCTCGACCCTGACCAAGTGGAAGTGATCCAGGGAGATACCGATCTGATCGCCCGAGGAAAGGGTACTGGAGGTTCCTGGTCAATACCGGTAGGGGGAGCGGCAATGGCAAAAGCCTCCGATGCCGTTATCGATAAAGGCAAAGACATTGCTGGCCACCTTCTGGAAGCCTCGGACGCGGATATCGAATTTTCAGATGGAAATTTCAGGATCGCCGGCACTGATCGCGCGGTTGATTGGTCCACCGTAGCCGCTGCCGCCCATGATCCGCGTCAATTGCCCGAAGGTATGACGCCGGGCTTAGATGGAACCGGCGAGTTCGTGCCCTCAAACCACACCTTCCCCAACGGCTGCCACCTGTGCGAGATAGAACTGGACCCGGAGACAGGCGCACTAACTATTTTACGCTATCTGGTAGTTCATGATTTCGGCGTAGTTCTCAACCCTCTCCTTTTGGAAGGGCAGGTCCATGGCGGAGTGGTACAGGGTCTGGGTCAGGCGGTCTTCGAACGTACATACTATGACGATGCGGGACAGCTCCATACGAGTTCATTTATGGACTACAATATCCCTCGTGCAGACCAGATACCCCCAATCGAATTTAGCAGCAATCCCACACCCTGCCCTGCCAACCCGCTTGGGTTCAAAGGGTGTGGCGAAGCCGGCGCCGCTGGTGCGCCGCCGGCAGTCGTAAATGCAGTAGTCGACGCGCTCAGCGAATTTGGAATCAAACATATCGACATGCCGTTGACTCCAGAACGTATCTGGCTTGCGATACACAATGCAACCACCTTGCAAGGCTCGCCATGACAACTGAAGCACTTACTTATCACAGCGTTACAACCCGCGCCGTGATAATTCCACTGAAACGACCCGTGGTATCACGGGTTGGATTATTCAAAGACTGGCCACTAATCCTTATTGATCTTCAAACCAACCAAGGAATAATTGGACGAGCGTATTTAGAACCCTACCTAGCGCGGTCTGTCCGTTACATTATTCCAGCCATTCATGATCTCGTGACAGCACTCAAAGATAGGCCCATTGCACCGTTTGATGATTTCCAAGCTAACCGCAAAGCGTTCAGTTTAATTGGCCTGCAAGGCGTAGCAATGATCGCGATTTCGGGCCTTGATATGGCTTGTTGGGACGCGCGCGCCAAGGCGTCTAACCTCCCTCTTGCCAGATTGTTGGGTGGGGATTTAGGTCCAGTGCCCGCGTACAACAGCAATGGCCTATGGCTTACTCCACTGGAGACCCTGGAGGAAGAGGCTGCCGAGTTGGTAAAAGAGGGGGATTTTACCTCACTTAAATTGCGCCTCGGAAGGGCGAAGGCTGCAGACGACATGGCCGCGGTGAACGCTGTCCGTCGCGCGGCGGGAGACGACGTCAATTTAATGTGTGACTTCAATCAAGGACAAACGCTTGGAGATGCCCTAGCGCGCTGCCATGCATTGGATGACCAAGGGCTGTACTGGTTCGAGGAACCCATTCCGTACGATGAGATAACCGGTTATGCGCAGTTGACCCGCGAACTTGCAACGCCGGTACAACTGGGGGAAAATTTTTACGGTCCGCGCGCACTCAGCGAGGCACTGGAAGCCCATGCTGGCGACTATGTGATGCCGGATTTGATGCGCATTGGCGGTGTCACAGGCTGGTTACGCTCGGCAGCAATAGCTGGTGCGTCAGGGGTGCCAATGTCGACGCATCTCTATCCGGAAGTGTCTGCACATCTGATGCGAGTGACGGAAACGGCTCACTGGCTTGAATGGCAGGACTGGTGCAACCCAATTCTCGCAGAACCGTACACTTTAAAGGATGGCCACCTCTTGATTCCAGACCGGCCCGGGAACGGAGTAGATTGGAACGAAGAAGCCGTGTCTCAATATCTGATGGCCGATTAAACTAAGAGCTACGAAAATGCCTGAACTTGGAATACGAGCACTCACCTTCGACGTTTTTGGCACAGTCGTCGATTGGCGGAATTCGATAGCCCGCGAAATTTCGATATGGGGCCCCAAAAAGGGATTAGACGTAGATGGGTTCGCCTTTGCTGATGCTTGGCGCGGGCTTTACCAACCGGCAATGGAAAAAGTGCGCCAAGAACAAATCGGCTGGGTTAGCTTAGATGTACTTCATCGCATGAATCTCGATCTGTTGGCCGATGAGTTTGGATTAAATGTGCTAGATGAGACAGATCTTGATCACCTCAACCGCGTATGGCATCGCCTAGATCCCTGGCCGGACGCCGTCGCCGGAATGGAGCGCCTCAAACAACAATTCACTCTGGCGTCCCTGTCCAACGGAAACGTGGCGCTGATTGTAAACATGGCAAAACGCGGCCGCATCCCCTGGGATATGGTCCTGGGAGCAGAGGTGGCCGGTTATTACAAACCACAACAACAAGCGTATAGCATCAGCGTCGATCTTCTTGGCCTTGACCCAAACCAAGCCCTTATGGTTGCAGCACATAATGGAGATTTGGTGGCTGCTGCAGACGTAGGATTACGTACCGCCTTCGTGCGCCGCCCGACAGAATATGGGCCAAATCAAAATTTAGACCTCGAACCCAAACACAAATTCGATTTTATTGCAGACGATTTTTTAGACCTTGCCGAACAATTAGGCTGTTAAATGCAAAGCATTCCATTCAATAAAGAGCTGACCTTTGAATATGGAACGCCCGCCGTAATTTCACCGCTTATTAGACGTGTGGTGGCCCGCAACCCCAGCATGTTTACGCTCCATGGCACTGGCACCTATATCATCGGTCACGGCAAAGTAGCGATCATCGACCCCGGACCCGACCTCTCTGAGCATGTCACCGCACTGCTCGAGGCCGTGCAGTACGAAACCGTTACCGACATCTTAATTACACACACCCATATCGACCATTCGCCCGCGACACGCGCAGTGAAGGCGGCTACCGGGGCAAAAACGTGGGGATTTGGCCCACACGGTACTTCCGGCGATGGAACACAGGTGGAAGAGGGTGCAGACCGTGAATTCACGCCCGACAATCGAATAGGAGACGGGGATATCGTCAATGGGGATGGTTGGGCACTGGAAGCCATTCATACCCCGGGCCACACCTCCAATCATCTCTGTTTGGCATTGAAGGAAGAGAATATCATGTTCTCCGGAGATCACGTAATGGGCTGGTCAACATCGGTAATTTCTCCGCCCGACGGTGACATGGGTGATTATCTACAGTCACTTCGTAAGCTCATAACCAGAAAGGAGCTACGGTACTGGCCCACCCACGGGCCAGCTATTGAAAACCCCAGGCCATTCGTAAAGGCATTTATAAATCATCGGGAGGAAAGAGAATCGCAGATTCAAGCTTGCCTCGCCGACGGGCTCATCAAAATCCCAGATATGGTTGAAAGATTATATGCGAATGTAGACTCGCGCCTGCACCGCGCAGCCGGACGTTCTGTGCTGGCCCACTTGATACATATGGTCCATACCAGCCGAGCTAAGTGTGAGACCCAACCCGACATCAATGCTCTCTATCACCCAGTCAAACCATAAGATGCATCCGTCCCATCCCGTGCGTCAGCGTAATGCCAACGGTTCGTCCTATAGATTGGTTGAGTCCCGGGAAAGCTCGCGACCTGTTACGTCGTTCTATTCCCGCCCGTAAGTGTGTTTTCCATAACGAACCCGATAGACTGGTGTCGTTCTAGCATTCCCGGCGGCAGGCGGATTTTTGATTAAATTCATGACTTCCTTGATTACGTGTCTAGTAATCGAAGGTATTGGCATAGTGACGGCCTCCGCAAGCGGCACCCATTTTATATCAAGTAACTCTCCGCTACTTTTAATCTTTCCGCGCAAGTGGACTTCGTCCGCCATAAAAAAGCGCGCGTGAAATCGTCGTGTCCGACCAGGCGGAGTGATGGCTCGACAGACATAATCCAACCGATCGAGTGCCGGGCCCAAGCCCAGTACGGCAAAGTCTTCCCAAGCGGGGGTCTTGCTTGTGGGATAACCGTCGGGCATTGGCTCCGCCAACATCAAGCCTGTCTCTTCATAGGTTTCACGAACCGCTGCAACCGACAAAG
>CAJWOI010000111.1 GCA_913044255.1 uncultured Alphaproteobacteria bacterium | reverse complement strand
CTTGGAGCGATATCGCCTGGTCGGCTCTGTCAGCGGTGATCGGAGTTATCTGCCTCGCATCTTCCCTGCATGGTTACCTGCTGCTGAAGATAAATTTTTTACTGCGGCTAATATTATTTTCCTCTGCTATTGCTCTAATAAAACCCGGGATGGAGAGCGATATCATTGGTCTAGCGATAGTAGGACTAATAGTAACTTACCAAAAATTTGTGATCCGAACCCCAAGCCAATTGTCTGATACCTAATCGGCAGTACTCACCTTCGCGCGATGCTTAAGTACATCTGGCAGTTCATTAAATGTAACTCTAGACACATTGGTGGGCGACGTGCCCTCGAAGTGAGCTAACAATGACAGGCAAACGGACTTAACTTGCCAACAGGAATCCTGCAACGAACGTCGGGCCAAAGACTTTACCCGTTCCGTGGTTCCATTTACATAACGGAGCAATAAAAGCGCACTAGCACGAACACCACAATCACTGTGATGTTGTGACCTTTCTGATATGTCGAACAAAATATCACTGGAAGGGGGGATAATACGCAGCAAAGTGATAGCAACTAAAGCAAGGGCATGGTCGGAACGTAAAGTCTTTATCAACATATGCTGAATTTTAATTTTCTCCGACTCGCTAGCATCTTCGAGATAACATCTTACCAAAGCGCTTAAATTAACTACTAAGTCTGAGTCTTCTGCCTTAACCTGCTCAAACAGCCCCTCCATGGCGTTCGGCATTAAACGACCCAAACCGACAAATTCCTGTAGGGCTGTCACATCTAACCCAAATCTTGGGGCACTCCGGCTTAACCGGTCAATCAAAGACCCGACCATTGGCGCTGCATATTTTTTGGGGTCTGGACACTCAAACTTTTTTCTAGTGGGTTGTGACAGCTTAAAGCTAGCCAGCGGACCGCCTAGTCCCTCCGGATCAACATCAAGCATTAATTCACCAGACAGGATGTAATGTGCTTTACCGCCGATATCGAGCAAGAAGGGCAGACCAGGCATGCCTCTTGCATCCCGGCCTCTCCCCCAACCCAAACCGGGTTTATCAAGATAGTAAACATCCGTGCCTTCAGCATCCGCAAGCAAGCCAAAGCCATTTCCCGTACTGCTGCCCTGGGCTAAATTGGGTGCGGCGTACCGATCATCTCCCGCATGGTCCGCCAGGACACCGATACCGACGTCGAGACCCATGCCCTGACCTACGCCAACCTCAAGACGATAATCATCTTCTCCATCAAGGTCCGCTAACAATCCTATCCCCGCAAAGGACCCTTGTCCCTGAGCATAGCGTGAAGAAGTGTATGTATCATTGCCGGCAGTGTCTTCAAGCATTCCAAAACCAAAGAAATAACCTTGGCCCTGGGCGAATTTTTCAGCAAAGTAACTATCGTTCCCCGAACTGTCCCGAAGCACACCAATACCTCCAGCAAGACGCGGGCGATACCCAATACCCACACCTTGGACATAACTCAGTTTCTCACCTTTCCGATCGAGCAAATGTGGTGCACTACTGGCGGAGAAATAACCGTCATTGCCCTCAAGGTCCTCAAGTTTTCCAAATCCAGCAGGTCCCCCGAATCCTTGACCGTACCCCTTAACATGATATTCATCGTTACCTTCTACATCGACCAACGCTCCAAACCCGCCAACCGCAGCAGCTATTCCAAATTCCGTGGCAAAGTATTGGTCGTTTCCGGCATGATCGTGTAACCATGATAAACCGCCAACGGTAGCCGCTAAACCAGCACCAGGAGTAAAATATCTATCGTCACCGGCTACATCTGTGATGAGTACTAAGCCACCCAAACTGATATCGACGCCGCTATACCGATCATTACCATCGACATCAATTACCAAAGATATTTCGTTGGCCCTAGTCGGAACTCGCTGATACTCATCGTCGCCACCTAGATCTAAAATCACTCCACTTCCCCCTTTGTGCGAATTGTTCCTAGTATCGGCGATACGAATCTGACCGATGGGAGAGGTAAATGATCTTGGCGCTACTTCTAGGAAGTCTTCAAAATGTAAATCCTCTAGCTCTTGATGAATAAATTCAACGGCCGCAACAAACGACCCAACAGCCTCATCCAACTTCTCTCGATCCGTAGTAATCACCAATGTTTCAAGGGCGGGATTGAACAACTCACCGTTGCTCAGTCCATCTAGGATGCCAGAAAAATCACAGCAAAGTGTTGAACGAGAACTAACGAGCAAGGCTTTTACCGCTAGAAGTCGCTCTACACATTCAGTTAAAAACTTTTGCAGTTCTCCAGGTAAATCGTCCGGCGCTTCCCACTCCAGCTCAGCCCCTTTAGCATCCTCAGTTGAAATCGGCGTGAAGACCAGTTCATTAGCACCTAGCACTTTCATCGGATCGTTCAGCATTTCTGCCACGTGCGGATGGATACCCGCTGGCTTGCCATCAGCCCGGTGGGCTATAATATTATGGATGAGGGCAGCTGAATTTAAACCGTATCCTCTGGCAAGCATGACCTCATCGGTTTCGGTTAAAATTTTTTCTGATCCGCTACCACAACCTGCCAACGAAAAAAGCAAAAGGATTCCAACGGTTCGAAAAACCCATCGTTGCAACCCTCGTACGAGATACATCATCGTGAACAACACCAACTTGACCTTGGATACAAGCAACCGGCCACGTCGCGACATAATGGCAAAAAGACCACATTACGCCTCGGATGTTAAACTTTAATCTCATACAGCAACAGTCTCCGAATTTTAACAATCGGATAAAAAATTATGAGATTGATATGCTTGTGCTCCATTATACTGGAATGGTGAGCACGCAAGATGCGTTGGAGAGATTATGCAATCCAAGCACCGAAGTAAGCGCCCACTACCTCATCGACCTGGATGGAACATGTTTTCAATTGGTAAAAGAAACCAGTCGCGCCTGGCATGCAGGAAAGAGCAGGTGGGCAGGTGACAGCGATATCAACAGCCGATCAATTGGTATTGAGTTGGTCAATCCTGGACATCAATTTGGTTATATAAGTTATTCCGACACGCAGATGGGAGCTCTGGAATCACTATCAAAGGGAATTCTTACCCGATATCCAATCCCTCCACGTCACGTCCTTGGCCATTCGGATATAGCTCCATCACGAAGACAAGACCCTGGAGAATTACTTGATTGGCGCCGGCTGGCCGCAGCTGGCATCGGCTTGTGGTCGAATGAAACTCTTACCATCGTTAACGAGAAGAAGTCCCTTGGTCCAGGCGCAACTGGAAAAGAAGTTAGTCATATGCAGAAAAAATTAGCCTATTTTGGTTATGGAATTCCAACATCTGGCGCTTATGACAAAGAAACGTACGACGTCGTGATGGCATTTCAAAGACACTTCAGACCGGAAAAGCTTGATGGCCTTTTTGACTCACTATGCCTGCGGAGGCTTTTGGATTTACTTCGTCAAATCGAATAGAATCTAAGGGATACAGGAGAAGTCAATTTTGGACGCTTGCCGAAAGCCCAAGAAGAGCGCTAAATGCGCCAGATGGGCCTGCAAATCTTCTTCCGCCACGTAGGTGGCGGCAGATTGCCTCAATTGTTCAGGAAACTTGTGTATGACATTGGGCGGCCCTGCCGCCGTGGGAGAGCAAGAAAATGAAGGGATCTACAGTTATCGTTGGCGTGATCGGCCTGATTGTTGGGTTGGTCATGGGAATTTTTGTGCTATCGCCAGGATCGGAGACAGCCGTTACGGTGGAAAGTGGTGATGAGGGCGCAACCAACGAACCAGTAGCCAAACCAGTTCGTTGGAAGATGGCGAGCAGTTTTGCTGGAAACTTGGTGCAGCTGGGGGACCAGGGAAAATTAATCGAAGAACGAGTGCGGACGCTATCTGACGGAACCATGGAGTTGAAATTCTTCGAGCCCGGCGCGCTTGTGCCGCCCTTGGAAATTTTTGATGCCGTGTCAACTGGCTCAGTGAATGCCGGTTGGACTGCCGCCGGATATTGGGCAGGTAAGGTACCCGCCCTACAATTTTTTACGGCAGTGCCATTCGGCCCCAATGCGGGTGAAGCAATTGCCTGGATGTATTACGGTGGCGGATTGGATCTGATGCAAGAGATTTATGCGCGCCATAATATTTACTCCCAGCCTTGCAACCTTATCTCACCCGAAGGCTCAGGTTGGTTCACTAAAGAAATCAATTCAGTGGAAGACCTGAAGGGTCTCAAAATGCGGTTCTTCGGGTTGGGTGCAAAAGTAATGGAGAAACTTGGTGTCTCCACCCAACTGCTTGCTGGTGGTGATATCTTTCCGGCTCTCGAACTTGGAACTATCGATGCCACTGAATTCTCAATGCCAGCCATCGATCTAGATCTCGGATTTTACCAGGTTGCAAAGCATTATTATTTCCCTGGCTGGCATCAACCCCTCAGTATGGGCGAATTGATGATCAATCTGGAAAACTGGAAAAGTCTCAACGAGACACAACAGGGAATCATCAACGCAGTGTGTCGGGAAAGTATGCTTCGGGGATATGCTCAGGGAGAGGCAATTCAGTTTCCGGCGTTACAGGAACTTCAATCCAAAGGGGTCACTTTGCACCGCTGGAGCCCTGAGATCTTAGCCGCACTTGCCGCCGCATGGGATGAGGTGGTCACTGCTGAAGCCGCCAGCGACGAAGACTTTGCTCGTGTCTGGAACTCACTACAGAAATTCCGAGAGGGTTGGAAAATTTGGGGTGATCTAGGATATCTTGATTAGTACAAATATTATCCGGCAAAATTTGATAAGGCCCGGCTACATGCCGGGCCTTTTTCTTGATGCCATCGTCAGTTGTCAGAGGCGGCAGCTGGAACATGCATAATATTTAAATAATTTCCTATGAATATCACGGATGCACCGAGGAAAACCCACGGATCTATACCCTCATTGTAGAACCAAAAGCCTACGAGCATGATCATTGGAAGGCGGAAAAAATCAATCGGCATCACCACAGATGCATTACTTCTACTTAAGGCTTGCGCCATACAAAAGTGGGCCGTGAGACCAGCCGCCCCGACCATAAACACCCAAGGCCAAAGAGTTAAAGAAGGCAACGTAAACTCGCCCACCACAATCGTCGCCAGTGCTAGTTGAACGTAGGACATGTAAAACATTATGCACAACGCAGAATCAGTCCTCGTAAGCACTTTCACCATCACATAGGTAATCGCGTAAAGCCCCGCACTAGCCAGTACCACCAACGCTGCTGGGTCTATTACCTGGTCGCCGGGTCTGAGGACAATCAAAACTCCCACAAACCCAAATCCAACTGCACTTAGACGCATAACAGAGAGTCGCTCTGCAAGAAATACAGCAGCAAAAAGTACTGTCCAGATCGGTGCTGTAAATTCAAGAGCGAACACGTCCGCTAGTGGAATCATAGTAATTCCAAAAAACCAGCCGTATTGCGCTACAAAATGGATACCCCCACGCAGTATTTGCATGCCAAATTGCTGGGTTTTTACATGCCCCCATCCACAAAAAGACAAGACCAGCGGCATGAGGATTGCACCAATCAAGCTTCGCCAAAATAGTATCTGTGATGCATTGAATTCTGTCGACATTTCACGAGCAGCAACTGCCATGAAAACAAACGACACAATAGCACCAAACATCCAAGGGACGCCGCCCTTACGCCAACCGTCCATTTTGGTGCTATGGTTCAAGCGTCTAATGTGATTACTAGTTTACCAAAATGGCTGTTCGCTCGCATGGCGTGATAAGCCGATCGCGCATCAACAAATTTAAATGTTTGGTCCACCACTGGAGCCAGTTTGGCAGACTCTATGGCGCGGTTCATGTTTTCAAACATTGCACGGCTTCCAACATATATTCCATGTAAATGGAGAGAACGCCGCATCAACGCCGTCGGATTGATTTGGCCCTGTGCTAGGATACCAATGAGATAAATGCTTCCGCCTATGCGAGTGGCTTCTATCGATCTCTCCAAAGTGCCAGCACCCCCAACTTCAACCACATGATCCACACCCATTCCTCCAGTGAAATCACGGACCTCTTTTTGCCAATCCGGATATTTCCGATAATTGATCGTTTTCCACGCACCCATCCCTTTAGCGCGAGATAACTTTTCATCGCTGCTTGAAGTGATGATTGCTCGTGCTCCGTGTAGAGCACAAAATTGCAGTCCAAAAATTGATACACCACCGGTACCCAGTAATAATACCGTGTCCCCTGCTTTAACTCCGCCACGCTCAATCAGAGCGTGCCAGGCCGTCAATGCTGCGCAGGGCAATGTCGCAGCCTCAACGTCGGATAAATAGTCGGGAACCTGAACAATCCCTTCCTCATTCAACACCACATATTCGCTTAGTATACCGTCAAGAGAGCCCCCCAACGCACTAAACATACCCTCAGGAGAAATTTCACCGCTACTCCAACGTTGGAAAAAACAGCCCATTACTCGGTCACCGAGTTTTACTCGAGTTACCCCAGCCCCCAATTCCACCACTTCACCCGCACCGTCCGAATTAGGAATACACGGCAGAGAAAGTTTCCGGGCTATTGGGTCTTCAATCGTAACTAAATCCCGGTAATTAATCGAAGATGCACGAATTCGAATTTTAACCTCTCCTGGCCCAGGATTCGGTTCGGAACGTTCGGACATCGACAATGCGTCTACACCGCCAGCACCTAGGATTTCGTACGCTTTCATATGAGTACTCCGTGTTACGATATGCACCGACTCGGCACACCAAAACCCACAACCTGAGCCGCAATTTCAAAGGAACTTGCACGCAGTGTCATTCAAGACAAGGCATTTCCTGCGTATGGCATGCAGTAGTTTCAACGTTGGCCTAGCTAATAAAAATAGCCCATCACAGAAACCAACCAATATCGTTAGGCTTAGAAAGTCATCGGTCCGGCCAATGTAACCCATTTTCCATCTTGAATTTGAGATAGATAGAATTCAGATGCTCCAAGATGCTGGTCAGGCGAAAATGTCATAGGAGTGGATTCAAATATGCTTTTCCATCCTTTTATTTGTTCCAACCCTGCTACGAAGCTCTCTGAAGTTAAGTCACGTCCAGCGTTCTTGAGCCCTTCCGCTGTCGCTTGTATAACGGTGTAACCATAAACGGCTTGTATGCTAGCTGGTGCGTTAAATCGCGCTTCATATTGTTCCATCCAAGTACGTACCGCAGGTTTGGCCGTCTCATAGTAAGGTATAACGTTCTGGCCCAGACCATAAAGTCCGTCTGTAACACCCTTTCCAAGCATGGCAACCTCCGGCGCATACCCGGCTGCAGAAACCAGGAAGTCAGGCGCCCAACCAACCTTTCGCGCTTCCGCCATAGCACCAATGGTTTCACGAATAATAGTCCCTAGCCCTACCAAATCGCATCCAGATACCTTCATGCGTGCGACTTGGCTCGAAAAATCTGTCGCTCCCCGCTTGTATGTCGTAACTTCTGCAAGCTCTAAACCCATCGCTTCGGTTTGCTCGACCACTCCCCGGTGCACGTTGAGGCCAAACTCGTCGTCTTGATGCATGCTGCAAACTACACTGCGATTATTATTTTCAACTAGCCATTGGATGCCGGTGCGCATACCGGCATGATACGGTGCAGCCATAGAAAATTTAAGTTTGTGAAATGGTTTGTACATTTGTTCCGCTGCGGTTAACGGGAATATATGTGGCAGGCCTTTTTTCAGCACCATCGGCATTGAAGCCAACACCGTTGGTGTGCCCATTGCTCCAGCCATAATAAAAATTTTGTCCCGTGTGAGCAGTTTCTGCGTGGCCAAAACGGCTTTTTTGGGGTCGTAACCTGAATCCTCGACTACTAACTTGAGGTTTCGACCATGAATTCCCCCTCCAGCATTAATTTCTTCGGTCGCCATGATCATTCCATTACGAACTGGTACACCCCAGAAAGTAATCGGCCCACTTAGATCCTGGTGCGTACCAATAACTACCTCATTGTCGCTAATGCCTTGGGAATCTCCCGCCACGGACGAAGTTATGCCCATACCCACAAGAAACCCAATAAGGGCAGAAATTGAATGCATGTTTGTCATGACGTCCCTCCAGTTTCGTTCATCACCTATGACTCCGTT
>CAJWOI010000110.1 GCA_913044255.1 uncultured Alphaproteobacteria bacterium | reverse complement strand
AAATAAAACGCTGCCATAGCTCGGGATAAAAAATTTTGGCCGCAGTTTCAAAAGCCCATATTACCTCCTCGCGCGTCCCTAGGAACACCGCTCTCAACACGATCCCAAGAACTCGTTGCGGATGGGTTTCCGCGTATGCTATTGCGAGCGTCGATCCCCATGATCCACCGACCAAAAGCCACTGTTCAACCGCCAAACACTGGCGGATAGACTCCATATCGGCTATGAGGTGGAGGATTGTATTGTTCGTTAATTCACGTTTTGGTTGGCTGCGGCCTGCGCCACGTTGGTCGAAGAGGATTATTCGATGCTGCTTTGGGTTAAATAGTCTCGCTTGTTCACTTTGACAGCCACTACCCGGGCCACCGTGCAGAAATACGGCAGGGGCTCCGTCTGGGTTTCCGTATTGTTCCAAATATAGCACATGGCCATCTCCGACAGCGAGTTTGCGACTATCGTATGGACTGAGACTCGGAAATAAGGATAGTGTATCGGAAGGTATCAATTAGTATTCACCTTATGTTGGTATACCCTGGGACTTGAGGTGGTCGATAGTCTCAGCTATATAACGTGTCATCAATTGGGTTGTTGGACATGAAAAAAGAAATTCATCCAGATTACCATGAAATAGCGGTTATCATGACAGATGGTACCGAATACAAGACACGCTCGACCTGGGGGAAAGAGGGCGATACTTTGAAGCTAGACGTCGACCCGTTGACACACCCAGCTTGGACGGGTGGCAGTACGCATCTGGTTGACTCGGGCGGACAGGTCGCCCGTTTCAAGAAGCGATTTAAAGGATTCGGTCTCGTCGAATAATTTTCGTTCGCATCCATTTTTGAGTGCCCTTGAAACTAATCAGGCGGGCTCTGGTTGATATCAATTTTTGCTAATGCAATTCTTACGCTATCAGGAATAGGTACCGGACGATCCTGCTGTTTACGGTCGACGAAGACGTGGACGAAGTAGCATTCAGCTGCGGCATCATTGTCTTGGATTCGGAAAATCGAGCTGTCGTAAACGACGCTGGACTTTCCTAGCCGAGTGACCCTGAGTCCTACGTCTAGTCTATCTGGAAACCGAAGTGGCTTGTGATACCGACACCGAGTCTCCGGTATGATGCCGGCTGTTGGTCCATTCGAAATATTTAGACATCCTTCCGTAATTAGGTAGCGGTTTATGACCGAATCAAACATTTCGTAGTACACAACATTATTCATATGGCCGTAGATATCGTTGTCATTCCAGCGAGTGTCTACCTGGTCGAAGTATTGGTAATCAGCGCGTTGCCGCGGCTTGTTCTCCTTCATTAGTTCGTCCTTAAAGAAGCAGGGCCTCTAGGAAGTCCTTGAGAATATCAAGGGTCTCATCGGGGTACTCGATCATCATCATGTGGCCGCCGCCATTGATATATACTAGATCTGAATGTGGTATTGCTTGTTGAAGATTGTTGGCCATTTTTGGCGAGGTCATTTTATCGTTTCCACCGACTAAAATTAAAGTCGGGCACTTTATTTTGGTAGCAGATTCGAATCCCGCCAAGTAATTGTTGCAGGCTTTAAAATCGATGTATAATTGTCCGTCCGAATTACGCTCAATCAGGCGCCGGCCCCCACCCAACATCCACAGCCCTGGCACGCGCATGCCTCCAATTTGGGATCGTTTGCTGTATGCCCAATTTAAGATGGTTTCGATAGCTGTTGGTGGTTCGTCACGTGCTTGGGCGAGTAAATCATCATGGACGTTCATTTGAATGGCGGCTCCAGCAAGCGCTATGGCCGTAATTTTTTCTGGATTCCGGGCGGTCGTCTCTAGTGCGACAATGGCACCCATACTGTGGCCGACTAAGGCAACCGAACTTGGACTTACCGTTTCTATGGCCGAGGCGGTCCAATCAGCCATTTCCTCAATCGACTCGAGCGCCGGACCACTTGATTTTCCATGTCCCGGCAAGTCAACTGCCAACACTGAATACCCGTGGTGTGCCAAGTAACGTCCTTGAAGGGCCCAGATAGTATGGTCCATGGAAGCGCCATGGATGAAAACTATGGTTGGATTCGCTGCATCAAAATCCACTCCTCCGGTCCCTGCGTGGGTTATTTTCCCGTTTACGGTGAAGTCCATGTTTCAGTCTCTCTGTGAGGCCTTCAGAGCCTGGTCAAGATCGTTTATTAAGTCAGTTGGATCTTCAAGTCCTATGGATAGTCTAACCAATTCTTCGCCAACACCAGAGGCGTTTAGTTCTTCCTCACTCATCTGCTGGTGTGTCGTACTTGCGGGGTGTATGACTAGTGACTTGGCATCCCCAACATTTGCTAAATGAGAAAAAATCTTTAGACGTTCAATAAATTTCCTCCCAGCACCTCTGCCGCCCACTATCCCGAATGATGGGATCGCCCCAGCACCTTTCGGTAATAGCTTCTTGGCAAGGTGAAAATCTTTATGGCTACTTAGTTCCGGATAACTGACCCAACTAACCGCAGAATGGCCGTTCAGGAAAGAAACTATTTTGCGGGTATTATCGACGTGGCGGGTCATTCGGACGTGAACATCCTCAACCCCCAAAAGGATATAGAATGCGTTGGATGGACTCATGCAAGCGCCAAAATCCCGAAGCCCCTCTGCTCGAGCGCGCATAATTAGAGCTGCGGGCCCAAATTCTTCGGAAAAATCAAGGCCGTGATATCCTTCATACGGTTCCGTCATGTTGGAGAATTTGTTGTTGGCCTCCCAATCAAAATTCCCACCATCAATTAACACACCGCCAATGGCAACACCGTGCCCGCCCAAAAATTTGGTTACTGAATGCATTATCAAATCAGCACCCAACGATAGCGGTTGACTTAAATATGGGGTTGCAAATGTATTATCAATCATTAAGGGGATACCAGCAGAGTGGGCGATTTCTGCCAACTCAGGGATATCGAGGACTTCAAGACCCGGGTTTCCGAGGGTTTCGCCGAAAATTAGACGCGTATTGTCACATATTGATGCCTTGAACTTATCGTGATCTCGCGCATCCACAAAAGTGGTGTTGATTCCGAACCGTGGCAGGGTATGGCAGAAGAGATTATAACTGCCACCGTAAATATTGGTTGATGCAACGATGTGACCACCTGTGTTCATGAGTGTTGTGATCGCTAAATGCAATGCAGCTTGTCCACTGGATGTGCAAATAGCCCCAACACCGCCTTCAAGGGCGGCCAAACGTTCTTCCAATACGGATATCGTTGGATTGCTTATTCGAGAATAAATATGGCCCGCGCGTTCTAAATTAAATAAGGCAGCTGCATGGTCACTGTCACGGAAGACGTAAGAGGTGGTTTGGTATATGGGCACTGCGCGGGCACCGTGTTCTGCATCCGGATGTTGTCCTGCGTGTAGCGCCAACGTATCAAAATGCACTGAGCCTTCTTTTGGCATAACAAACACCTTAATCAATTATGGTGAGGTTTTGAGCTAAACACCCTAGATGTGCACGTGCAGTGAGTTCATTAATTCAAAAGGGGTGCTACGTTCTAGTCTTAAATACAGAGGTGGCATTTTCTTTGATAGTGTCTTTTTTCTCGATTCCCAGTCGCACACGCTGAATCTCTGATTCAAGTTTGTGAATATATGATTCTAGGTCCCCCGCGGAAAGAGGCCCTAAATCTGAATAAAACAGGCTCTTCGGGGGCGGTTTCTCTTCTTCCTCATTGATCATCAGTAAATACCATTCGAATATTCAGTACGAAAGGCGTACATTTTTTGCCAGCATGGAAGCATTTTAACCAATTGTTAGTATTTATCTCCGAAAATGCAAATATTCCATTTCCCCTTCAAGTTCAATTTTAGAACATTAAAAAATTAAGATTAAGAAATCCTGACATTATAGCCGCGTGTACAATTTTGCGATTTTTTGGAATCCGCTATCCGTTACTTCTAGGACAGAAATAGTGTCCGAGATACCAGAAAAGAGGTGGTCCCAAAAATATTGTTTAAATCCATTCCGAAAGTCTTCCAATTCATAAAGTCTAAACCGGTTTAAAATATTACCTTCCTTTGCAGATAAATAAATTTTTACAATGTGGCTGTTGAAGTCTGAACTTGAGAAGAGGGCAATGATTTGGCATGCCCTGGTAATTCTTCCAACATCGTTGATCTCCGAATCGTTCACCCTCTTGGTGAAGTCGGTGTTTCGTATGGCTCTCTCAATAACGTCTAAATTTGAAGTTTTATGTTGCGACAAATTTTGTTCTACATATAGGGCACTTCTTTCCGCGTAATACCTCCAAAGGGCAGAATCGGTCTCGGAGTTTGGTATTTCCTTCATTTTTTGTGGAGAAATGAGAAAGGATGGATCGTGATCCTCTGGCAATATGCCACGTATAATTCCGACGTGCGCAAATAGTGAAGAACAGAGTATGTTTTGGAATTTTTCCTCGTCCGCGCGCCCATCGCGAATAGCTAACCCCTTGACAAAGTCTAAAGCGACAGATGCGCACCTAATAGTGTAATCCAAAGATAAAAACAGGCTGTCGCTATTTGTCATCGCCGCGAAAGACATCAAGGATAGCGACTTCATACGCTGTTTCAAGAATGCGTTTGGCTGAAAATGATTATCGCAAAGTAGTTCTAAATCATTAATGAAATTGTCTGATTGAATATTTGCAAATCGAAACATAACGTGACCTTACAGGTATTTTGAGATCTCGTATCCTATTTGTGACATGAAAGATAGCGTGGGTGCGTCGGGCTTCTCTACGCTGAGACTGTAAAATTCTAGAATATATCTAACCCCAACTTTGTCAGTTATGGGGATAGCGAAAGCCCCTTTTACACCGATATCCTGGGCCAACCTTGCTCTTGGAAAATTTGGATCAATTGACACATCTGCAATCCATGCTGCTTTTCCTGATTCCAGGACCCGACCCGGCAACCCCTTTCCGATGGGAAAACTTGTCGCAGAAGTTACTTGTGCAAAATTTCTTATCCCTTCAGTTTCTGCCTCTATGTGCCAAATATTGGTAGGTGCCATTTCGTGCTGTTGGCTATCTTCGTTTCGGTAGTAGGCGTGTCCGACCGGCCATTTTTGGAATTTACAAATTTTACCAAGAATAAAACTTAACGTGTCTTCAAAGTTGCGCGAGTCGGACATTTTTTTACTTATTATTTCGAGGAGCATTATTCCTTCGCTTGAGAGAATAGACCTATGTTCCTCGTAAAACACGTGATAGTTCAAGTTAATGACCCAGAACTGCCCTTCTTTTGTTGTATTGAGATAAGTTAATGCTTTAGCAATTTTAGGTTGTACGTAGTTGTAAAAAAAAGTTGGATAGGATTTCTTTACGTCCATAGGGACGTTGTAACCTAATTTTATATTTGCTCCAGTTTCCTTAAATTCACAGTACAAGGCGGGAATTTTTTTATAATATCTAGGGTCGGCAAGTTGGCCTATTAAATCTGCAGCGGTGACAAGTTCGGATAACTCAATTTGTTTTTCATCAATATTTTGCAATACTCGATCGGTGGGAAGCGGGAACATCGTATTTTTTATAAATTCGCAAATTAGTTCTATGTTTATGTCATTGCTCCAATTATTTTCCTTCAAGAAAATTTGCGATCTTTCTACGTGATATGGGGTGAGGTAAGCATCTGTGGAGTTGGGCGGCATTTCAACGGTGTCACCGGATGCACTTACTACTTGTGTCGATTCAAAATCATCACGCAAGATATTTCGAACATATCCGACGTCGTGGTATAGCAGTGCAATAGTATAATGGATCCAGTTCTCGACGGACAAACCACCGTCTAATACCTTTTTCCCTACAAAAATATCCTGGCCGCAAAACGTAACTAAAGCAGTATGCTCCAAGTCGTGATAAAGCGCGTCTGTATTTCTTAATACATTGGCGCATCGATGCACGGAATCATGGATTACACCAACGTATTTGTTATTACTTTCAGGGAAGAGCAGGTTTTTCTTTCTGACCAGTTCCTCAATAATAAATGTAGTTTCTTCAATATACATACTAAGTAATGTCCTACATTTATATCTATCAACGACTTTCCATTTACTATCACTTCAAAAGATAACCAAGAGTCGGTTATCTTATTGTTTATGTTACCATAAACAACAGATTGATTCCAAGTGAGTTGATTTTTACCCGCTCTTGCTGCTGAAGCATCGCGCCAATGCACCGATATGGCTCGTTGTTTAATTTGTTTGCTTGGTGCAAAGCCATCTCATTCTTAGCTTAGTTCAGCGCTTTGACGTTACAATTGTGACATAGAACTTATAATACCATTGCTTGTTGATAAGGGTTTGTAAAACGAGAGTTTCTCTAGCGCTAAGCGGTGACTCACTATTCCTTGGCGTGAGACTTGAAATAGGTTAAAGCTGCGACATAGAGAGAGCGGTGATGCACGGCGATGTTGAAACCCGACCCGGATAAAATATTGCGTTGCCGTTGGCTCAAGTGTTCAAAAATATTGCCGATCCCGTATGTTCGGGAAGGGCTTCGGAGAAGATTAATTGAGCGAGGTCAGAGACTTTAGCGTTCACTTCTGGGGTGTGCGCGGCAGCATTGCGTGTCCTGGTCTACAAACGGCGCGGTACGGTGGCAATACTTCATGCCTAGAAATCCGCTGCGGAGACGACTTGCTAATTTTTGATGCTGGTACTGGCATTAGAGGTCTTGCCAAGAGCTTGGTGGGTGCCAAAAGCCTGGAGTTAGATTTATTTTTCACACACACTCATTTCGACCACGTGTGCGGGTTTCCGTTTTTTGCTCCGGCTTTTGAAGCTGACACCCGGCTCCGAATTTGGGCAGGTCATTTGTCGCCTGAGCGTAAAATCAACGAGGTTCTTGGATATGTAATGAGGGAGCCGCTCTGGCCTGTGCAACTCGAATACATGGCGGCTAAGGTCAGTTTTTGCGATTTTACTGCGGGAGAAGTGTTGAGGCCGAAGGACGGAATTGTAGTCAGGACCACGCCACTCAACCACACGAACGGAGCGACTGGATATCGTATAGAATACGATGATCGATCAATTTGCTATATCACGGATACCGAACATTTTTCGGACCGGTTAAACCAACGTATCGTGGATTTAATCAAGGAAACGGACATCTTCATCTACGACTGCACTTATACAGACGATGAATATCCTGATCATGTGGATTGGGGACATTCAACTTGGCGGGAAGGGGTTAAATTAGCATCGGAGGCGGATGCGAAGACATTTGTTGTTTTTCATCATAACCCAGATCATGACGATGATGCTATGGACTCAATTGCTGCTTCGGTGATGGCTGCTCGGCCTGGCTCCGTGGTAGCCAAAGAAGGAATGACTCTGTGTCCGTAAGTGATGCTTTGGTGCTGCCCGACTCGATGCCGGTCATTGAGATTGTGGGGCGCGGTAAGCCGGATGTATTAGTGCTGGGACAACGAACTTTGCCACGGCCAGGCTATGGGGAGGTCTTAATTAAAGTTGCTGCAGCCGGGGTCAATCGTCCGGATATAATGCAGAGGATGGGACTTTATCCTCCACCGGATGGTGCCTCAGACCTTCCGGGTCTTGAGGTGGCCGGCGAAATTGCCGAAATCGGTCCTGGAGTAACCTCATTGAAAATTGCGGATAAGGTATGCGCGCTGGTGGCGGGCGGTGGTTATGCGGCTTATTGTCTCGCACATGCGGAACATTGTTTGCCGATTCCGAATGGGCTCAACATGACAGAGGCAGCGGGTCTTCCTGAATGTTTTTTTACGGTCTGGACCAATGTCTTTGATCGTGGGGCACTTCATGCGGGTGAGAGTATTTTGATTCACGGCGGCAGTAGTGGGATTGGGACGACAGCCATTCAATTGGCAGCCCATTTTGGAGCACGCGTATTCGCGACCGCGGGCACCCAAGAGAAATGTGAGGCGTGTGAGCGTCTGGGTGCAGAAAAAGCTATCAATTATCGTGACGACGATTTTGTTGCGGTCGTACAAGAGCTAACTGGAGGCCAGGGGGTCAATCTTGTTCTGGATATGGTCGGAGGAGGATATGTGGAAAGAAATATAGAGGTTTTATCCCAGAACGGGCGCATGGTGCTTATCGCGTTCCTCGATGG
>CAJWOI010000109.1 GCA_913044255.1 uncultured Alphaproteobacteria bacterium | reverse complement strand
TTGCATATGGTCTGATCATTTTGTCAAATGAGCATGAATATACAGTTCGCCGCGTGCTCGCGCCTTGGCTGCTTGGTTTGCCTATGTTCGACATGGCAGCCGTACTGGTTGAGAGGGCTGTGGTAAAACGATCGGTGGTGAGGGCGGATCGCTCTCACATACATCATTTGCTGATGGGGCGCGGTATCAGCAAGAATTCGGTGTTAGGGGTTCTGCTCCTTTTTCAGTCTATAAGTTGTACGATAGCGATTCTTGGGTTTTATCTTAAAGTTGCAGATTGGATTTTGTTTTGGGCAGTGTTCCCTGCTCTGGTTTTATATATCGTTCTCCGAGCATGGTTACGAGGGGGGGCAATTGCGCGTTTTTGAATCGGCCTGGTACGCCAACGGAGATCGGAAACTAACAGTCGGGGTCCCCAACAAAAATCTTCTCAATGATGAAATTGCAACCTCGTGCATTCATCAATGGTTTGGGGTGCCCCAAACGCGAGACCCTAAAAGGTGGGTTACTTCTTCAGAGGAGTCAGTGGAATATTTTTTGCATGCTGGAGCAGAGCAAGGAATATCCCAAGCACCAAACCTATCAGAATAAATAACCCCAACAAGACTGTCGCTTTGGTCTCTGTCGTGCGGTAAGTTGACACCGCACTTTGCGCTATCGACGCTGAATTAATAGAGGCCTCATCATAATTGATAGATTCGATCCACTCGAGTTGACCCTGGAGGTCTCGAATATTCGGTATAAAAAAATCAGAAGAAAGGCGATTCTTTAAACTCTGATATTCCAGTTCTAATGCTCGCCAACCTCGTGTATAAAGAGGCGGTGCATAGGTCAAAGAGTTCCCGACGGAAGATGACTTGGCGATATTTCCGGGATGATACAAAGGAAGGTATTTTTGTCCCTGGCTGGGGCTATGTTGACTTAACTTTTCCTTTGGGTGTACAAAAAATTGGGGGGGAGGCGTAATGTTGACAACGTTAAAGTTACCAAAGGCGCTAGTGGGATCCTCCAGGCCAAGTTCTCGAGCGATTTCAATCGCACGCTCTAATTTGTGTTCATGGTCTTTCAGGTTGCGTTCAGCATTCTTTCTCTGGTAATTGATCATGTCAGAGATGTTCTGTGTCCTAATTTCAAGCCCCGCCTGCAACAGGTCTCGGACTTGCGCGTTGGTTCGATCAATCACAAAGTTAACATATCGATTAGCAAGATTTGCTGTAAGTACAGGGTCGTTCCATTCGATAGCGAGAATCAGATAAGGCCTGCTTGCCGTATGGTCTGACTCAACTCTGAACGTTATGCTGGGATCACCAATGCCGAATTGCGGCAAATAAACTAGCTGGTCGTGGTTTAACCGCCATTGTGAAGTTAGTTCCGTAAAATACCGAAACTGAGCCTTCTTAGAAAATCCATCAACAGATTGAACATTAAACTTCAATGACTCTGGTGAACCAGAGGCTATGTCGTTCCACACGTTTTTTAGAAACTCTAGTTGAGCGACCCGAGAGGCGAGTTCCATCTTAAATTGCGGAAAGATGTTATTCGTATCCAAAGCGTCGAATATTTCTGGAGAGTCAGAACGATTCAGCGGAATCTGGGCAAGGATAAAGTCTTTTAGGCCTTTTTGCGTCGGCGGCTCAAGGAGCACCTCGGCACGGAATTGAGGGGTTATAAATGAGTTGAATAGAGCCCCGATTAGTCCAAACGCCAGGGTGGCCGCAAGAATTACTCGGAAACCGCTCCTGATTGCGGAAAAAAAGGAGAGAAAGTGAATGTCATACATGGCCGTTTTTGCCCCGCAGAAACTTCCGTACAAAAGATCTGAAATTGGCTTGAGGATTCAACACCTGGTAGTTCGGTATGTTGCCTATGTTTGTTTGGTATTGGTGTCGGATACAAACGTGGCTGGAAAGAACTGGAAGAAACAGCCTTACCTATGGGCCTACTAAAGATGAATTAGGCCAATTATAGCCCCTAACGTGGTGATTTGGTGCTGGTAGAGGCGTGGGAACTCCCTGTCCGTCGGATATCGCAGGCCCTCCCACTCAGTATAGACTGGGCGCCAAGTCAGGTAGTTAGGCTTGGTGGGCGATGACCTTGGCATCCTGGAAAGGCGAATGAATCATAGCGGGCGCGTTGACGCGCTCTTTGATATTGGGGGGGAGTGGGTTCTGCATGGAGGACGGTAGCTTCAACTCAAGAATCTTACGGCGAGGTAGGCGATAAAGTTAGAAAGTCCTCCGCAGATTTTAGATAGGAGTAAAATCCTAGCGATCTGTCAGAAGATCGACAACCATTAAGTGTCATTCTGGTGAAGGTATCATCAAAACCACACCTTTTTCATAATCAGTGGAATGTGGCGAAAAGACCTCAGGCAATGACTGGGGCAAATAGCGTGTATCGAGCTCGGTCAATGACTGATTTACCGAGCTCGTGCATGGACCGTATTTGAAGAAAAGGTTGTCATCATCCTGAACGGTTCGTGACGCGGTAGTAGTGCTGATGCCGCTCTCAGGACAGGGATGATGCTCTGGAGTTTTGTCCTGCTGGGTTACTTAGTTATGTGGTCTGCTCTAAAACAAAAGCTAAAAAGCATCTTCCTAAAACTGGTTAATCTGCCGGTAGCGGCAAGCACCAGTGACGTCAATATTGCGTGGCAGGTCATTTCCAAGTTCCTTGTCTCGAAATACCAGAGAGTTTTCTGGCTAGTATTGGTTTCAGCGTTTGCAGCAACTTTCGAAGGTTTAACAATGGGCGCCCTAGGTCTCGCGGTATCAATGTTTGTTGAAGGGGCCATCCCCAGTTTTTCTGGATTTCCTGAGGGGTTAGGTGACTCACTAAAAGCTTTGTTAAGCGCTTACGATAAAGACCATGTATTCATAATCGTGGTTTCCAGTGCAATTGTTGCGCAGGTATTGAAATCGGTTCTCTTATACGGGAGCGAATGGATTCAAATTGGACTTGCTTATGAAATGCGAATGTTCTTACAACAGAAGCTCACCCGTCATATTATGGAGTTATCTTATGGCGATGTAACAAGGTTCCCCACGGGGAAGTTGGCAACCTACATAGATCAGTCGAAACTCGTTCTCGATATCACTGTGCAACTCGGCGTTATTGTTCGGGCAGCACTTATGGGCCTGGCGTATTTAGTCGTCATGTTTAGCATGTCCATTTCCCTTGCACTAAGCACGGTAGTCGTCGTCCTTATTTTGTGGCTTGCATTAAAAGGGGTTGTCCGTTACATACAGAGTTTGTCAGCGGATGCAACTGCAGCAGAGATCTCACTTTGGCGATGGACAGTAGAATTCCTCAACGCACCTCGACTGTTGCGTCTAATAAATGGCACCGAACGGGCGACTAAAGAGATTAACGATGCATGGGCGCGGCATTTAGAGCCAGAAAAGAAAGCGGATTTGGTATCCGCAGCGATTCCTAAGCTTCTTGAAACAATTACTGTCACGGTCGCAGGAATTTTTCTGATCGCGACGCTACTTGTAATTACCGATAATCGGGAGTCTTCGATTTCGACATTATTTGTTTACGTGCTCGTTTTCTTCCGGCTGAGGCCGGTGATCAAAGCGTTCAACGATCTAAGGATTAAAGTGGCGAGAATTGTCCCTCGTCTGGAGGTGGTCGGGTCATTATTGCAAATTCCAGTAAAGAAGTTTTCAGGCTCTACAGAAACAAAGGCTTTTGACCATCTGCATACGGAAATCCGCTTTGATAGCGTTGGGTTTCAATATCCTCGTACCACGAAAGTGGTGTTGAAAGATATAGATTTCTCAATCCCTCGTGGCTCTACTACGGCAATTGTTGGTCGGTCGGGGTCTGGGAAGACGACGATCGCAGATCTTTTGCTGGGTCTTTATACACCCACAACAGGCGAGATTCTAGTAGATGGTCAGAATCTCCTAGAGTATGACATCCTCTCGTGGAGATCCAAGATTGGCGTGGTAGATCAAGAGAATTATCTGCTTAATACGAGCGTCCGTGAGAATATTCGATTCGGTCGACCCTTGACGGAGGCAACTCAGGTAGAAATGGCTGCCAGAACCGCAAGCGCTTCTGATTTTGTTGAGGCACTCGAAGAAGGTTATGAAACGGTAATCGGTGATCGAGGGCTGAGACTCTCCGGAGGGCAGCAACAACGATTGGCGCTTGCACGCGCAGTTCTCAGTAATCCGGAAATTCTGGTTATGGATGAAGCCACAAGCGCATTGGATACATTGTCAGAAAGACTGATCCAGCGTGCACTTGAAAGTATGCGGCACGAAAGAACGATCGTGGTTATCGCCCATAGGTTATCGACGGTAGCAAACGCTGATCAGATTTTGGTAATTGAAGAGGGTGAAATTGTGGAAAAAGGAACAATTAAGGAATTGATCGATCTCGATGGGCAGTTTGCGAGAATGTGGAACTCACAATCATCTAAGATTGAGCATGGAACAAACTCCCATAGCATTAAATAGCTACCAGAACAAAGTTCATCGAGCCAGAAACATTCTCAGTTAGGCCAACAACCATAGTATTTGATATGTGTGGGATCAATGGAATATGGAATCTAGATCGGGCACCCATCGATTCCGGAGAATTAGATCGTTTTACTGATTCTTTGTCCCATAGGGGCCCTGACGGAAGGGGCATTTTCATAGATCAAGCACATTCCATCGGATTGGGTCATCGTCGTTTAGCTATCCTTGATCTAAGCGAAGCGGGTAGGCAGCCAATGTCTTACGCAGATGGGCGTTTCACCATTGTGTTTAATGGAGAGATCTACAACTTTATTGAAATTCGCCAGAAGTTGGAGAAGCGGGGATTCAGATTCAACAGTGATTCGGATACGGAAGTAATCCTTGCCGCATACACCCAGTGGGGTCAAAAATGTCAACTCGAATTCAATGGCATGTGGGCGTTTGCCATATGGGATTCAAAGGAGCAAACTCTTTTTTTATCTCGCGATCGCTTTGGTGTGAAGCCATTATTTTTTTTGGCGAGTGAGCGTCGATTGATATTTGCGTCAGAACTGAAAGCATTCATGGCTTTGAGTAATCAACATCGCCCCGAATTCGATGACGGAATGATTGCATTGATGGGCAATCATGAGATGAATCAAAAAACGATCCTCAAGGGCGTGCGCAATTTGCCAGGCGGTCACTCCTTAGTCATAACGAGGGGTATAGCTCCACGTATCTGCCGATGGTGGGAGACGTACGAGCACCTAGATATAGTGCCACAGACTTTTGAGGAGCAAGTTGAGGCGTATCACGAGCTTTTCTTGGACGCTTGCAAGATTCGTATGAGGAGTGATGTGCCAATAGCCACAGCGCTGAGTGGGGGCCTTGATTCGAGCGCGGTGCTCTGCGCGATGGCAGAAATTGGTGCTTTAATGACAGTCGGTGAGAGGCAATCGCGGGATTGGCAGAATGCCTTTGTGTTGGATTATACGGATACAAGCCATAGCGAACGTCACTATGCAGAAGAGGTGGTGAGGGCGACTGGCGTAAATTCGACATACGAGTCGATCTCGCGGAATCGCGACTTTGATAAAGAACTTGTAGGGGCCATATTCAGCCTTGAGGCGATTCAAAAGAATGATGCACATCTTGGCCCATGGCTGATATACCAGGCAATGAGAAGAGCAGGAATTACGGTGTCATTAGATGGACATGGTGGCGATGAAGGCCTGGCCGGCTATCACCACTACCCAAGGATTGGACTCCAGTCGGCGATCTGGCCATGGAAAAGAAGGCGATGGGACGATCTGGTCGATATTGCCTCGGGCATGTACAGTGCTGAGGTGGAAGTTGGGCACAATATGTATACCATTTCCCGCGGTGCTGTCGGAAAAGACAGAATAAGCCGGGTTATGGGTCGTAAAGCAATACTAGGGATGGTGAAAAAGTCACCAATGCTGTTTGAGTTCTTGCGAAACACCGTAGCGGCTCGGATAACAGGAGGCAAACCGTTCGGCCAGTCGTCTCGAGACTGGATCAAGATCAGAAAGAGTGATCCTGAAGTAGTGCGGGAATCAGACTGGAAAAATCATATTAGGGGTGATGTAAACCGAGCGCTGTATTTTGATTTTCACTATGGAACTCTCCCCACGATCTTGAGGAATTTCGATCGGGATTCTATGGCGCACGGAGTTGAGGTCCGAGCCCCGTTCTTGGATTGGAGATTAGTTGCTTTCTCGATGGCACTCCCAGAGGACTCAAAATTGGGCCAAGGCTATACCAAGAGAATATTGCGTGACGCTATGAAATCAACATTACCAGATAGCATTAGGTTGCGAAAAAGTAAGATGGGCTTTTCAAGCCCGCTAACTGAATGGTATCAAGCAGGTCTCAAACAGTTTGTCAAAGACAGCTTAAATAGTCAGGAATTCTTAGAGTCGAGTATTTGGGATGGAAGAAGTATTAGAGATTATATCGAGCGTTGCTATCGTGATAACCGGTATTCTGATGCGACGGCCAGTTGGCCCTACATTCAAGCTTCGATTCTGTTAAAGGAGTTCAGGGCGCGTAACTCGCAAACGTGAAAGCAACGTCAAGAAATAGAGCATTGTTCCATCAGTCAAAAGGGGCGGAGCACCTGCTCAATTAAGTTATTGTCACGTGGCGCAAGAGATCTAGTCCGCAACTTGCTGGATGAGAATCAAAATCTGACATCAACCCTCTTATTCCTGCTGAGTGATGTTGCACTACCCTAACCTCTTAACCAATACCCCGATTTTATATTTATTTACCTATCTAACCTGATCCAGATCAGCACCTTTATGAATTCCGGGGTGTAAATATCTGACAACCGACTCCTGGAAGGTTGTTTATTCGCCGTTATTTAAAACCCCCATGAAAACCGGCACCGCCCGTTATGCCAAGCACTATGAGATCGCCGCCTATGGTGAGAGTGCCATGCGCTGGGGCTATAACTACTGGTGGAGCAAAGCCTTTTTAATAGGTTTTAGTACCGAAACCTTTAAGAATCTGGGGAGAACGACAAAAGCGGATGTCATATCAGGCTGGGGTATGGCAAGTGCTATCTTCGATGTCCTTAATGCAAGGACCAGAGCCGATAACCGCTGTCGATCAGGCGCCGATGTCCCGACCCTTTCGCTATTTGGCTTTGCCGATACCCCCTGGGCCCGCCTGGGTTATGGCAGACAATGGCTGACCCAAAAACTCACCGGATTTAAAAAGAAGTACGTTATCAGGTTCATCGAAGTCTCGATGGACACCCACCGATCAGATTCCTTCAAGATCGATCCTCTCTCCTTCGGTCGTTGCTGCTGGTGGACGCTTTCTGAGTTACCATCCCTTCTTAACCGACACCCTCAATTCATGTCAGTTATGGAGACAACCCAATGGAGTATCACGCCAATCCGCCAACCAGTGCTCACGCCAGCAACGCACAACCCTGGGGCCAGCGTACTGCTTGGGAGATAGAAAGTGGCTGGCGTGGGCATCTTTGTGCGGCAAAGGTGAAAGAGCTTAAATCCGGCAGGGCAGATATGCGCTGTCGGTCGGGACAGGATGTGCAAGAAAGTGCGTGTAGAACCGTGCCTGGACCACGATATCTAACTCATGTGCTCCCGAAGTTCGTCACGCTTGAGAATCCAGAAGACCACCAGTCTTCCTATTTGGTTGTTCGGCCAGCGAACGCCGGACTCGCCACACTAAACTGTGCGAACCCCGATCAAGTTACTGGACACAAGACGCGCCTAGCAAGTGCCGATATTTTGAGAGAAAAAGCGTCTTGTGATGCTTTCTGTAATAGCGTCGATTTATCAGTCGAGTCAGATACTCCCGAACAAGCCAGTCGACTGAGCTGGATGGGTCACGAATTGGGTGGAGTTTCGGCACACGTGGCTTGCGGTGCCTACGCATTTAAAAAGAAAGTATCGCATCAGAAGTATACCTGTGTATGGTCGGGTGCACGCATATGACCTGCCCACTGGTCCTCATTCCAACCTACAACGAACGAGACAACCTGATCCCTTTTATCGATGCAGTTCGATCTGCCCTGCCCGAAGCTGATATTCTGGTAATTGATGACAACTCCCCGGATGGCACCGGAACACTTGCGGCGGAAAAGGCCGCCAAAGACGCCCGGGTACATGCTCTGCACAGGCCCACAAA
>CAJWOI010000108.1 GCA_913044255.1 uncultured Alphaproteobacteria bacterium | reverse complement strand
GGCATTCGCTTGAAAGCACTGCAGTTTCCCACTGCTCCGAGTAGGCCTTTTCAGGAATGTAGCGAGCGATCAATTCTTCGATCACTTCCCGACGCATGTCGCCTACGATATCCGAAATATCGCCGCCCGCCATAATCTCGCGACGTTCTTGGTAAATCACTTTACGTTGGTCGTTCATGACGTCGTCAAACCGGAGTAAATTTTTCCGGATATCAAAATTACGCGCCTCTACTTTTTGTTGTGCTCTCTCCAGGGCTTTATTTATCCATGGATGAAATATAGCTTCGCCGTCTTTCAGGCCGAGCTTGCGGAGCATTCCATCCATGCGCTCAGAGCCGAAGATCCGCATCAGGTCGTCTTCGAGGGACAGGTAGAATTTAGATTCCCCCGGGTCACCTTGACGACCCGAGCGACCGCGTAATTGATTGTCAATGCGCCTGCTCTCATGTCGCTCCGTACCAATTATGTAGAGGCCACCGGCTTCTATAACCGACTCATGGGCTTCTGCGACTTCGGCTTCAATGCGTTTAGTGATTTCTGATTCTTCGCTTGACCCATCAGAGTCCAAAAGCGATTGTGCCACCTGTATTTCGGCGTTGCCGCCAAGCTGAATATCGGTTCCCCTTCCTGCCATGTTGGTCGCAATAGTCACTGCGCTCAAAACTCCGGCCTGAGCAATAATGTGGGCCTCTTGTTCGTGGTATCGCGCGTTCAGAACATTATGTTTTATTTTTGTTTTATTTAGACGCTCAGAAAGCGCCTCAGACGTTTCGATACTGGTAGTGCCTACGAGCACTGGTTGATTTTTGTCGCCGCACGTTTTGATTTGTGCGATGACTGCCGTCCATTTTTCGTCAGCGGTTCGATAAATTTCGTCGTCGTTGTCAAGACGGACCATGGAAAGATGGGTCGGAATTTCCACCACATTTAGGTTGTAAATCTCACTAAACTCGGAAGCTTCGGTAGCTGCTGTACCTGTCATCCCAGCTAGTTTTGGGTACATGCGAAAATAATTTTGAAAGGTAATGGAGGCAAGAGTCTGATTTTCGTTTTGAATTTGCGCACTTTCTTTTGCTTCGAGCGCTTGGTGTAGTCCATCGGAATACCTCCGGCCTTCCATCATTCTTCCGGTGAATTCATCGATAATAATTACTTTGTTGTCTTTCACGATGTAGTCGGCGTCGCGCGTAAAAAGTTTGTGTGCCCGTAACGCCTGATTCACGTGGTGGACGATACTTACGTTATCTATGTCGTATAGATGTGGTGACTTAACCAATTGTTTGTCCCGCAAAACCTTTTCTATTCTTTCAGCTCCACCCTCAGTTAAGGTGACTGTGCGGGCTTTCTCATCTTTCTCATAATCCTCGTCCGCAAGTTCTGGGATGAGTTTGTCGATCGATGCGTAGAGTTCAGAATTGTCTTCAGTGGGCCCAGATATAATTAGAGGTGTTCTGGCTTCATCCACCAAAATGCTGTCAACTTCGTCGACAATGGCAAAGTTGAATGGACGTTGGACCATGCTATCCAGTGTAAACTTCATATTGTCGCGTAGATAATCAAAGCCAAATTCATTATTGGTTCCATATGTGACGTCAGCGGAGTAGGCTATTCGGCGTTCTTCATCGCTAAGGCCATGGACGATGCACCCGACTTTAAGGCCAAGGGACTCATAAATTTCCCCCATCCATTGGGCATCGCGTTGGGCCAGATAATCGTTAACCGTGATGACATGAACGCCATTTCCGCTGAGGGCGTTAAGGTAAACTGGCAACGTCGCCACAAGAGTTTTCCCTTCGCCAGTTTTCATCTCGGCGATGGTGCCGTCATGTAAGACCATGCCACCAATCAACTGAACGTCGAAGTGGCGTTGGCTGAGAGTCCGTTTGGCAGCTTCGCGCACGGTTGCGAACGCATCTACCAACAACGTATGAAGTTCTTCCCCATTTGTTGCTCGTGAGCGCAACCGATCGGTGCATGCCCGGAGTTCTTGATCCGTCAAAACCTCAAGTTCAGACTCCAGGCCGTTGATAAGTTCAACGGTGCGTCGATGAGATTTTATAATGCGATCGTTGGCGGAACCAAAAGCACGCCGCGCTAGGGCGGAGATCATCACTGTCCTTTCCGTCCGGCGCATTTCCGAAGCAGGTGTCAGTCAATAGACTTCACATAAGCACCCGTTACCTCCCTGTCAACGCGGGCACTTGCTACTTACCTTGTACATAGTGTGGCAATATGCAAGATACCATGTGCCGCCGTCGCACGGCGACCTTTTTGGATACCTTTAGATGCTGCCATAATGGCCAAATCCCGCTCAGCTTCTAAACGGTTTCCGACTCTTCCTCCGATAGCTGGCATGCGCCTAGGTGGGATCCCTGCTCAGATACGGCGTCACGGTCGCAAAGATCTCATGTTGGCTGTTTTTGACCGCCCGATACCCGTTGCGGGGGTGTTCACTCGTTCAACAGCAGCTTCCGCGGCCGTACGCTGGGATCGCTCCATTTTAAGTGGAGCTCGTGCCCGTGCACTGGTGGTTAATTCAGGCAACGCAAACGCTTGGACCGGAGGTGCTGGTTCGGAGACCGTGGAGCAAACCGTGCAAGCTGTTGCTGCTATAGTGAGGTGCCCAATTAGGCATGTATTCGTGTCCTCGACTGGGGTAATCGGAGAAGTGCTGGATTCCTCAAAAATAAAGAATGCGCTGCCTAGGCTGTATCGGCAGCTAACGCCCAAGAACTGGACCGCTGCAGCTCGGGCAATAATGACCACCGATACGTTTCCCAAAGGGGCCACAAGATCTGCAACTATTAATGGACGTGCGGTTACTATCAACGGGATAGCGAAAGGTTCGGGCATGATTGCGCCTAACATGGCGACCATGCTTGCATACGTTTTTACAGATGCGCGGTTGCCTGCTAGGTTACTGCAGAGGATGCTAAGGGCGGCTAACAGGGAAAGTTTTAATGCCATAACGGTTGATGGTGATACTTCAACAAGCGATACGGTGCTGGCTTTTGCGACGGGCGCCGTAGCTCTCGGCTTTAATCCGACTTCCTTGAGAGACCCGCGGTTAGCCGAATTTAGGGCTGCTTTGGGCTCGCTCATGGCGGATCTTGCGCAACAAATCGTGCGCGATGGAGAAGGCGCGAGTAAGTTTATCACCATCTCCGTTAAGGGGGCGACCTCTTCTTTCTCTGCGCGCAGGATTGCCTTTTCGATAGCAAATTCGCCATTGGTTAAGACGGCAATTGCCGGTTCGGATCCCAACTGGGGACGAATTGTCATGGCCATTGGAAAAGCTTCACAAGTTATTAACTCCGAGAAACTATCAGTCCGCATTGGTCCGTACCTGACAACTGAGGGAGGAGGAGTGAAGGCGGGATATGACGAAAGCCTCGTCGCTGAATATATGAAAGGGGACGAAATTGATATTGACGTACATGTGGGTGTTGGTCGGGCGCGCGCCACCGTTTGGACCTGCGACCTAACCCACCAATATGTGACTATTAATGCTGATTATCGCAGTTGAAATCGTTGGCGGGTTTCGCACCTTTGGAAACAAGTAGGCTGCAGTTAAGGCAGTTTGAGCGATCTGATTTGCGGGCCCTTGCTTATTTGCTCGGCGATAACGGTATCCCTCGAATTACACTGCCAGACCTTCCCTCTAACAACACCCGAGATTTATTGACATGGATTGAGGCGTGCCATGCTGACATGGTGAAGGGCGCTCGCTATACGTTTGGGTGCTGGAAGCGCATGGATCATACTCTTTTGGGCGTAGTCAGCCTATCCGTGAGTGGTTTTAAAGGTGAGGTAAGATTTTGGTTTGTCGAACAATCCTATGGACATGGATACGAGGTCGAGGCTCTTTTAAGGACCAGGGAACTGGCGTTGGATGGGCTGTATTTGTCCCACTTGTATGCGGCAGCTGATACTGCGAACCGAAACGTGGCCGATACTGTACAAAAACTTGGGGCAAAATTAGTACAGCGAAATTTACTAAAATGTCCGACGTTAACTGAGGATAGTCAGGTGCAATTGTTTGAACTAAATACTAGCGGCTACAGCAAAAGCCGAGGGCCGCAAGTATTTCCGATAGTATTTGTGGCTGCTGTCGCCCTGGTTGACCGTTTTGACCGAGTGTTACTTGGTCAGCGCCCTGCCAACGCAACAATGCCTGACCTTTGGGAATTCCCTGGTGGAAAACTTGAGCCCCGTGAGACACTGAGAGACTGTGCCGTGCGCGAAACAAAAGAGGAATTGGGGGTTGAGACGTCTCCTGATTCCTTAGTGCCGTTTGGCATATCGTCTCATCATTATTCGAATTGTCATTTGTTGATTTCTTTGTTTACATGTCGGGAGTGGTCCGGTGACTACCGCTCAGTCTATCATCAGGCCATTCGTTGGGTCCCTGCTGCGGAGCTTACAGTCTGGCCGGTCCCACCGGCAGATGTGCAATTGGTCTCAAAACTTCAGGCCTTACTTACTGCGCAAAATTGATTGGGCAGGTCCTCCCAATGGTTTTTCTGTAGCGCTTAAAATATCAGAAAGGTGTTTCTTTGCGCTCCCCGGCGTAAGGGGGTGGGGCTGTGCTTTGTGTTTTTTCCAGGCAGCCAAGTAAACAATTTGAAAGTGCGCGGCAATACGCCCGTCTGAATTGTTAGTGTCAGCTGGGTAAAGTTGTGCAGCGAGCTGCAAAATGCTGCGCGCAGTAAAGTGACGTGGCCGCTCCTGAGTGGCGTTGCTTTCTCCCATCCCTCGCAATTCTTCCATTAATGCAAGTGTGTTCGGATAGGTAACTGTTATTTGTTCAGTGTCCACCACCGGCATCGCAAAACCGGCACGTTGAAGGAGGCCGCCTACATCACGAGGCAAAACAAATGGGGACACGCGTGGGTACACACGACCAAAGGTTGTCTCTTCCGCCTCGAGCAGGCTGTGTCGGAGTTCAACCAAAGTTTCAACGCCAAACATTGCAGCCAGAAAAAATCCGTCTGGTTTCAGGCATCGTGCTACTTCAACAAGGGCGCTAGGCAGTTCGTTTACCCAATGAAGCGATAACAAACTCGTAACCATATCAAAACAATTATTTTGAAATGGTAAAGACTCTTCATCGGCTACTAGTCGCGGCTTTGGGGACAGAGAAGCCATTAGAAAGGAAAGGTCGCAATTGACGATCCACTTTATATTCTCTCGTTGAGCGAGAATTTCACTGAGTTCGCCGCGATGACAACCTAGGTCCAATGTGTGTTGGAATTTTCTTTTGATATTTCCAAGTCGATCCGCGAGTCGTTTTCCAACCTCGCGTAAAAGAAAATCATGTCGTTCCATATGTGGTGCAGCGCGGTCACGGTGCAGACGGACGGCTGCTCTGTCAAAAATATTGATATGATATTCCATCAAGTCACTGTCTTGCTTACTTCGGCGGCAACAATAACGTTTCTGGGCGCCAAAAATTTGCGTCTGCAATTGTTCGAAGTTGGGTCACATAGTGCTTGCGACTTTTCCAAGTGCCTGGAGTACTTTTGGAGCCACAAAATCGCGACACCATAGGTGTACCCAGATTGACTTAGTGGTAAAGTGCTCAACCCCTGTGCGCGTCTGTCAGTCTGGGTTGGCCGTCATTATGCAAAGAGTCACCATATATTCGACCACGTTATGCTCATTTTGCTGGCGGGCCAAGCACCTGCTTGATGTGAGGGGTGTTAGCTACGAAGAGATCAATATCATGGATGACCCTGGGCTCCGTTCCGAAATGGTTAGCCGTGCGGGAGGCGAGAGTACTGTTCCACAGATATTCATTGCTGGCCAGCATATTGGCGGTTCCGATGAGCTCACCGTCCTTGAAAAGACCGGTAAACTAGACCTTCTGTTAAACGCAAAGTAGATATTCAGTGCGCACTGCTTGCCTTCAGTTAACTAGCGGCCCGGTAATGGATACCAACATAGAGGAGGCTGTGCGCCTTGCACGCATCGCACGTGAGAAGGGGGCAGTCTTTTCCTTGATGCCAGAAAATGTTGGTTTGTTGGGACCCGGGGGTGCAATGCGGGACCAGGCTACTCCAGAACATTCGCATCCAGCGCTTTCTTCGTTCCGTGACCTATGCGCCAAAACCGGAATGTGGATTTTAGTGGGTTCCTTGGCGATATTACGTGATGATGGGCGCTTAGCGAACCGTTCATTCCTGATAAATGGAACCGGTGATCTTGCGGCGCGCTACGATAAGATACATATGTTTGATGTTGATTTGGAAAATGGCGAACAATACAGGGAATCAGATGCCTACGCGCCTGGCACTGTGGCGCAGTTGGCGGAAACGCCCTGGGGTCTCATTGGATTAACTATTTGTTACGATGTTCGATTTCCGCTTCTCTACCGGACACTAGCCCGAGAGGGCGCTGCGATGGTTAGCGTACCATCCGCGTTCACATGTTCTACTGGCGCTGCTCATTGGCATGTTTTATTGCGGGCTCGCGCCATTGAGACTGGCTGCTATGTACTTGCTCCCGCTCAGTGCGGTACACATTATGGAAACCGCGAGACCTATGGCCACTCTTTGATTGTTGACCCTTGGGGTAAGGTTTTGGCGGATGGTGGAGACGAGCCGGGCGTTGTGATCGTGGATCTGGACATGTCCGATGTAGACTCAGCGAGGTCATCCATACCAAGCCTTGACCACGACCGTTCTTTTATGATGCCCAAGATGCTCTGACGCGAGCTCCGCCGTCGGTTAGAGCTGGGATTGGTGCAGTTCTATATACGTTCGCGTAGTGCGCAAATACGCTGTATTTTGGCCGGTTTTGGCTTAGTAACAACAATATCTTCGTAGGATACTACCGTTAGGGCCCCACGAACGAGCTCGAGAAGTTCGCCAGAGCGCAACAAATATTTCGGGTTTGTCGGTTTACCGAATCGCTGATTACCTTGCGCGAACGTTTCGTATATCAAATATCCGGAACTTTCTACGTTTTCGACTAAGTCTTTAAGCCTTGGACGATGAAGGTAGTTGGTGACAATGACGCCAGAAAAACGCTCTCCAAACAGAGGCCAAGAGGGTTCAGTTTCAAGATCTGATTCGATTCGCGTTAGACGTTCGTTACGTATGTCGGCAAGTGCTGATAGGTCGCGGTCCACAGCGGTCACAGAGTGACCTTGTTCCAGAAATAGCCTGGTGTGACGTCCAGCACCGCACGCTACGTCCAGCACTGAACCGGTGAGCAAAATTTTGCTTGCAAAGCGCTTGACCCATGAGGAAGGCGCAAGCGAGCGGTGCAATGCATCAATTCTTGACACTGCTTAAGGAACTCCGTTCTGACCGTTCGGCCCAGTAAATTTTACGCTTCCCGCGACCCAGTCGGGACGAATTGCTGGCAGGTTATTTCTACTCAGTTTTGCGAACAAATACGCTAAGGGGTTGAATTTGTATATAATAAGGTGCCATCTACTAATTGCGGGGGCACGATTGGCCAGCCAAGGCTATAATGGACGCTAAACGATGATTGTTTTTGACCTCAAATGCGACAGGAACCACGTGTTTGAAGCTTGGTTTCGCGATAATGCGACATTCGAAGCGCAATGCAAAGGGCGTGAGATTGAGTGCCCTGTCTGTGGCGAAACCAAGGTGGAGAAGGCGCCGATGGCGCCTAATATTGCTCTCAGCAATGAGGCGCATAGAGCTGGCTCGGATAAGGCTTTAGAAGACACCGCCACTGCGGCTAAATTTCTTTCTACATGCCGCAAAATTCGCGAGGAAGTAGAGAAAAATAGTGATTATGTGGGCCCTCAGTTTGCTGAGGAGGCTCGGCGGATCCACTATGGTGAGGCCGATAAGCGCAGCATCTACGGTGAGGCAAGCGACCGTGATGCGCGCGATTTACATGAAGAAGGCGTGCCTATCGCAACCATTCCCTGGGTTCCTCGAACTGATAGCTGAGCCTTCGACGGCGTGTTAGATGCGTCGGAGATGAAGAAGTGACACAAGCTTTCGGTCCTGGTTTGTTGGATGAATGGCTCATTGAGAAAGACCTGACGTTTCTTAACCACGGGTCCTATGGCGCTGTCCCGCGTGTTGTACTTTCCGCTCAAAATCATTGGCGTGATCAACTTGAACGGCAGCCCGTACGATTTTTTAACGAGACACTTGCCTCGGCCCTGAGTGATGCTGCCCGGTCTC
>CAJWOI010000107.1 GCA_913044255.1 uncultured Alphaproteobacteria bacterium | reverse complement strand
TACGAACCCTTAGGAATCTCAAAATCGATCGCTTCATCACCACATTACGAACGCTGACTCTGTTGGTCGTAAATTGACTGAAGTCCACGTAATCCCCGGCACGTCACCAAACCAGCTGTCTAACGAATCCCCGACTTCTAGGATCGCCAGGGTGAGTTACTTACTGCGCGTCTTCCAAAAAGGGATCCATGGAGGCGATCAACTCGGGCGACTCCATACGGAAGCCGCAACCGGTGCACCAAGAAACAATCCTGATCATTTCCTGCACGGCAACCATGTCACCGTCGCACGATGGGCAATATTGTTCGTAGATCAAGGGCTCGGACCTCCGATCGAAAACATTGTATCCGATCACGAATATCGTATAAATACTGGGTAATATAATACGAATAGCGTGATATTATCACCCGGAGGTTTCGGTTAGGCATTATACAAGGCTCTCATATTTTGTGAAGCCGAATTTCCAAATTAATGAAAATCTGATCGCGACCATTCGACACCATAGGTCCGATAACCGGTAATATACGCCGACCCAGGCACTAGGGACGAGCGCCCTACATCATCCGGCTGATGATCTTTTCAACTTGCTTATCGTTGAGGCCAAGAGGTCTATGTGCAAGCGGACCTCCCTCATTTAATACCCGCTCGCGATCACCAAGCGTTGGTCTTCCTTCGATCTGCATGAACAATCCCGTGTAGATTGTGTCACCCCACTCCATCGCCTTCTCGCACGCAAGTTGCCAGTCGGAGGTATCGTGCTCCTCGTCTTCGAGCTTCTTGACTCGCTGTTTGAAGAACGGGTGATCGTTGTCGAGGTTGAACGTCGTGCACGGACTGAATATGTCGACAATCGAGAATCCACGATGCTCGATCGCCCCCTTGATGATGTCGGTGAGATGCCTGATGTCACCGCTATAGCCGCGGGCGACGTAGGTTGCACCATTCATGATCGCCGAAGTGATTGGATTGATCGGTGGTTCGATACTGCCAAACGGGGTGCTTTTCGTCAGCATCCCCTCCCGGCTGGTCGGCGACACTTGCCCGGTCGTGAGTCCGTAAATTTGATTGTTCATGACCAGATATGTGAGATCAACGTTACGCCTTGCCGTGTGGGTGAAGTGGTTGCCCCCTATGCCGTATCCATCCCCATCGCCACCGGTTACCACAACGTTCAGTTCATGATTGGCTAGCTTCGCCCCTGTTGCGACCGCCAGTGCTCGACCGTGAAGAGTGTGCATTCCAAAGGCGTTGAAGTAGCCGGGGAAGTTCGAAGAGCAGCCAATTCCACTTACAGTCAGGATTTGATGAGGCTTGAAGCCAAGCTCTGAAGTGGCTCTTTGCAAGCTGTTCAGTACCCCGAAGTCACCACAGCCCGGACACCAGTCAGGGTCGACCGGCCCTTTGAAGTCTTTGGCAGTCAATTGAGGGAGCGAACTGCCATCGTTAGTTTTTGCAATGGTCGTCATTTTGCCAATCCTCTTTAGACTTTCAATACTTCTGTGGGTATGAAAATATCGGTTTCGCGAGCAAGGTGTTCCAGCACGCCTTCGACTATGTGGTGCGGCGCGAAAGGCTCGCCATCATATTTGCGAATGTGGCCATCGACAGATAAACCTGTTTCGCTGCGCATGTAACGGTAGAACTGACCGGAGTAGTTATTCTCGACCACTATCGTCCTTTTGGCCGAGTTCACGATCTCAGTCACTGCGTCGGTATGGAATGGCACGATCCACTTGACGGGCAGGTGATTGACATTAACCCCCTGCTCCTGAAGCAACTCTACGGCTTCCTTTATTACTCCCCAGGTCGAGCCCCAGCCGATTAGCGTAACATCCGCGTCGTCTGGACCTTCCAGCTTGGGAGCCGGAACGTCATCGAGAACCATGCTCATCTTCCTGCCACGCTTTTCAACCATCATTCGCCGCTTGATTGGATCGGTGAATTCGTCGCTGAGAAGTGTGGAGTCTTCATCATGCTCGTCCGTGGCAACCACGTGAACGTATCCTTCGACCCCGGCGATCGCCCGCGGGGAAATTCCACTTTCGGTGTCTTCGTAGCGCTTGTAGCCATTCTGTTGAGCAGTTTCGGTAATTAATGCCCCCCGGTCTATTGCCGGTCGCATATCGATCTCATCGGGATCAAAACTGACGCGCCCTTCACCAATCAAGAGATCGATGAGAACCATGCCCGGGCACTGATATTTATCGGTCAAATTGAACAATTCAGGCATGGTTTTATATGCATCTAATGCGCTCGTGGGAGCAACGATAAATTTCGGGAAATCACCCTGGCTGGCGCCTAATGCCTGCCAGAGATCGCCTTGTTCGGTCTTGGTCGGTACGCCTGTGGATGGGCCGGCCCGTTGAACGTCGATGAACACAACCGGAATCTCCATCATTCCCGCGGCGCCAACTGCTTCGGTCATAAGGGCAAAGCCACCTCCCGAGGTGGCGCACATCGAACGCGCTCCCGCGTGTGCGGCGCCGATCACCATGTTGGCCACACCGATCTCATCTTCGATCTGGCGGACCATTATTCCAAGGTCTCGGGCATTTTGAGCCATCCAGTGGAGTACACCAGTGGATGGGCTCATAGGATATGCCGCGTAAAACTTGACCCCGGCCGCCGCGCCACCCAATGCCACCGCTTCGTTTCCAGCCCACATGGCAAGCGGTTTCGGGCCCGCAGGAACTTGATCCGTTTCGATAGTAAGATTTTCGTTCGCGTAGTCGAATCCAGCCTGCGCCGCCGCGATGTTTTCATCGACGACTTCCTGCCCTGCTCGGGCGAATCTGAAAGATAGACTATCTTTGAGAGCGTCAAAGTCTTGTCCCATCAACGCCATCACGGATCCAACCGCAATCGTGTTCTGGATCAACCTGTTGCGACTCTCGGTTAGTTCCTTGACTGGAAGAGGACATAATTGAACACCAGTAGGGACATCACCCGGGATAATCGTGTCTGCGTTATAGACCACCGTTGATCCAGGACCCATGAGCGAAAGGTGGCGATCCATTGTGTCCTGGTTCAAACAGACCAGTAAATCGACCTTGTCGCCATGGTTGTCGATTTGTTGGTCGCTTACGCGCATAAACAGGAGAATGTGTCCCCCACGAATGATCGATTGATACGCGTTATACGTGTACATGTGGAGACCGCGTCGAATGAAAATCCTGGCGAGGATATCACCGGGTGTGGCAATTCCCTGACCTGCCTCTCCTCCGATAGCAAGAGTAAAGTCAAATTTTCTCGAGTTCAAAGGCTATTCCCTTCTGGCCTGTTTCCAACCTAATATCTTAGTCCACACTACGGTCCGATGTCGCCTCGCCAATTGCATTCGCATGCGATCCTGACCCTCACATCCCGTGGTCTATCGAAATGACACGCAAATATTTCTCAAGACATTCACGAATTAGACACTTAAATTAAACCACAAGTTATGCGATGCTAGGAAGCCCCAATTTTTCTCTACCGAGGTGAATCAGGGGAGAGTAATATCATACAGTTGAAATTCAGTAGAGACGGCATTACGTGAGTGGAAATCTTGATCAAAGGCACGGAACGGTGAAAATTTAATGTCTGGCAAATTCGATGTCGCCATCGTTGGCGGGGGAGTAGTTGGTTGCGCTATCGCCCGCGAGTTGAGCAGTTATCAGCTCAAGGTCGCGGTTCTTGAAAGAGCGGCGGATGTAGCGCGCGGGACCAGCGGTAAGAACAGCGGTGTCGTGCACACCGGCATCAATGTCCCGGCAGACTCAGTTAAAGGCAAGTACAACGTCGCTGGGGCTCAGTTTTTCGAGCAATATTGCGCCGATCTAGACGTTCCATTCGACCGTTGTGGCAAAGTCATCGTAGCACTCGGCGAATCGGAACTACCCGACCTTGAGGCGCTCAAAGCTAAAGGTGAAGCAATTGGTGTCCAACAACTCGAAATCATCGATCGAGACACCCTCAAGAAGATGGAGCCGAATATCGAAGGCGCAGGGGCGCTCAATGTTCCAACGGCGGCGATAGCCTGTCCGTACACACTCAACATCGCGCTTGCAGAGTCGGCGGCTGCTGGCGGCGTTGAGTTCATGCTCAACACTCAGGTCCTAGATATCAACGGAGAGCAGGGCTCATTCGAGCTCGAGACACCGAATGGCACTGTGAGTGCCAGTCTGATAGTAAATTCAGCAGGGTTGTTTGCCGACAAAGTCGCCAGAATGGTCGGAGTGACCCGATGGCGCATCTGGCCATGCCGCGGCGAATACTTGATTCTCGACCGCAGCAAGGGCGACATGATCAACAGCATGGTCTACCCCGTTCCACCGAAGGGCGGGGCGGGTCTCGGCATCCACATCACCCCGACTACCGACGGGAACATAATCTTAGGGCCGTCCGCCGATTACACTAACGATGGAGATGATGTCAGGACCACGGCGAAAGTCAGGAGGCAACTACTGTCCGAAGCGACGGAGTTCTTACCGGGCATATCACCTCGTGACGTGATCACCGCATATTCTGGAATGCGACCCAAGTTAGTGCCTTCCAGCGTGGGTGGATTTGGTGACTTTGTCGTTGAAGAAGTTCCCGAAGCACCCGGTGTAATGCAACTTGTCGGCATCGAGTCGCCGGGACTGACCGCAGCACCCGCAATCGCGGAAGAGGTGTCAAGATGGACGAGAGAGCGATTACCCGCGAAGAAGAATCTTAATTTCAAAAAGACCTGGTCGTCAGTCCGACGTACGAGGGAAGAAGAGCTTGGCGTAATCGACGAACTGGTGGCAGAAGACCCAGGTTATGGTGAGATTATGTGTCGCTGTGAAATGATTACCCGTCGAGAAATCGTCGACTCAATCAACAACGAATTGAACGCCACATCCCTCAACGCCATCAAATACCGGTCAAGGGCAACGATGGGCCGCTGCCAGGGTGGATTCTGTGGACCTAGAATAGTTGACCTGCTGATCAAGCACGGCGGAGCGCCGGAATCGCTTACGTTGAACGGCGGTGGATCGTGGATGTTCATGGGATCCACTGAAGATTTACGCGCTGAGCGAAAAGCCCAGCGCGCGAGGGCAAAATAATGGCAGGTCCCGAACTAGTAGATGTAGCGGTTATCGGCGGAGGGCCGGCTGGTCTTGCCGCTGCCGCCGAAGCGAAGGGTGCAGGGGCGGGTCGCGTTGTTATGCTCGAGCGTGATGAACGTGTAGGGGGGATTCTCCCTCAACAGATTCATGATGGTTTTGGTACGAAAGTATTTAAGGAGGCCCTAACGGGACCTGAATACTCTGCTATTTACGAGGCCCGTGTGAATGAGCGAGGTGTTGAGACATGGCTTAAAACCACTGTCACTGAACTGTCACGAGACCGTGTTCTAACTGTACGATCAGACAGAGGAATTCAGACCATTAAGGCTGGAGCAGTCGTGCTTGCGATGGGTTGCCGCGAACGTACTCGCGGCGCCATCGGAACAGCCGGCACACGACCAGCAGGTGTTTACACCGCAGGAGCCGTACAGTATTACATGAATGTAAGTAATCTGGCAGTCGGTCGGAAAGTAGTTATCCTTGGCTCTGGGGACATCGGCCTAATCATGGCCCGTCGCATGATTCTGGAGGGCGCTGAGGTAGTTTGTGTCGCCGAGATTCTCCCTCAGCCCAGTGGTATAGCCGGGAATATAGTCCGTTGTCTCGAAGACTTCGACATCCCACTATATCTCAATACCACCGTGGTGGAAATTCACGGCAAAGAGCGTGTAACCGGTGTCACCCTTGCGGAAGTGGGTCCAAAAATGGGTGAAAGAAAAGGTACCCGTCGGTTCATAGAATGCGACACGTTGCTTCTCTCCGTAGGACTGATTCCAGAGACGGAACTCGCGATTGATTTGGGACTTTCGATGAGTCCAGCAACCAACGGCGCCATCGTTGACGAATCGTTCCACACTTCAGCACCCGGAATATTTTCCTGCGGAAACGTGCTACAGGTGCATGACGTTGTCGACTACGCGACCCTTGAGGCCGAAAAGACCGGAATTGCCGCGGCAAAATGGGCAATGACCGGGAAGCTGCCGGATTCCAAGATCAATATTAGTGCCGGTGCGGGTCTTCGCTACATACTTCCAGCGACAATTAGCGGTGAGGACGCAATAGATTTCACAACGCGCCCGTGGAAAGAGGAACATGACAAATCAGTTGTGTTCAAAAGCGGTGGTGAAGTCCTGCGGCGTCTGAAGATGCCGCACATGGAACCGGCCGGGATGATTCGTGTCAGGGTCGGCAAAGGCCGTTTTAGACACGTTGTAAATAACGAAATCACCGTGGAGGTAGAGGATTGAAATCCACGATTATCTGCATAGTTTGCCCCGTCAGCTGCCCTGTCGACGTGGAGTGGACCAAGGAGGATGGGGTTCTTGGGATCAAGAACCACTTGTGTAAGTTAGCTGGGCCGTACGTGGAGTCAGAGCTTTTCGATCCCCGCCGTCTACTGACGACCTCAATACCTGTCGATGGAGGCGATTGGCCTTTGGTTAGCGTCAAGTCATCTCCGCCGATACCGAAAGACATGATGCTCGAGGCCATGGACGAGATCACTGGTGTCCGAGTCAAGGCCCCAATCAAGGTGGGTGACGTTTTGATGACGAACATCCTCGGTACAGGATGTGACGTGGTCGCCACACGCAACGTCAAGAGCGTCTAGCTGAGGAGGCCGCCCAATCTGAGTCTGAGTTGGTCCAATTGAAATCGTCCCGCCAACTGTCAGCCCGGCACTACCAGCAACATATCGGAGGGTGATGCACACCAGCTCTCCGGCTTCGATTTGCTATGGTGAAATCAGTTCAAGAGCGCCCCATTTACTACTTTGTTGATTCGCTGCGACCATCGTTAATCATCTCCTGAGCTTTCGATTATTACGGATACACAGTCCCCCAATTTCACCGGAAGATGGGGGCCTTAAGTTACGTATTTGATGCGTCGTTATCTCACTTTATCGGGGGAACTTCACGAACCATCTTTGCAAAGATCGGCTCGAGACGGCCCCTTGCTTCCGCATGCTCTGGCCTATCTAACACAGCCTGGATTGGCGATTCTTTTCAGGATCGGATATTGAGAACCTGAGTGTTTGAGGGGCATTTATTTCGTACTAATGCAACAACTTTGCGACAAATACGCGAAAAGTCCCTGCATTTCTGCAAGGACTCCTCAGTTCAAGTTCAGTTGGAGCGGGAGACGAGGATCGAACTCGCGACCCTTTGCTTGGGAAGCAAATGCTCTACCACTGAGCTACTCCCGCCCAAAGCCAAAGTATAGGTGAACATTTCATGGCCGTACTTAAATTACGCTAATTACAGTTGAATTCTTTACTTAATCTTCATCAACCCTAAGATCAACAAACAAGCGCAGATAGTTAACCGCCTCCCACCGAATACAAACAACTTTATGGATTCTGTGCGCCAGCTCTTAGCTCAGGTAACGCTTCCTCAATTTCGTTATATCTCACAGCACGATTATCGGATTGAATTAGAGTGCTCTTCTGAATAACAATACCCACAAGTTTTCCTTCAATATCGAAAAGTCCACCACCACTCATCCCAAAAGTAACAGCTGAATCAAAGCCAATTGTGGATATTTCTCCGGGCATCACACTCCACCAAGTAGAAATATGTCCAAAACTAGTCATAGGTACTGTGGTGGATATGGTCTTCACATATCCGATTGCGACTGCCGGACTACCAATCTCCCCGCTTGTGGTCCACTTTTCCCCGGTCCATTCGGGTCCAGTAGACATAGTCGCAATGTACTCGGATCCGTCACCAGAAAAATTAAGCACAGAAAGATCTCTAGAAGCATCCCAACCAGTCACAGTCGCGTTGACAAGTCCGCGCCCGGGTATAGTCACCAAAACCTGAGATTGACCCCTTATGACATGTTCAGCCGTCAATATTTCATTTGAGCTGATCAACACGCCAGATCCTGTGCTGCTACCGGCATCGATGAAGACAACATGGTCTTTCGTATTTTTTTCATCATCAATAAAAAGATCGCTGAAATCTACCCCTGCATCCCCAGGCAAACCCTGTTCGCCGCGCGGTCCAGCATCGCCTGCCACGCCCGGTAGTCCATCAACCCCATCGGCGCCCACAGGGCCGGCTTCTCCCTGAAGCCCTGGAGATCCAGGTTCACCGGTTTGACCTTGATTTC
>CAJWOI010000106.1 GCA_913044255.1 uncultured Alphaproteobacteria bacterium | reverse complement strand
TGCTGCCAAAAAAGCTATTACTGAGGAAGCTCCATTTGCCCAGTTTGCTCAAGTGATTACCCAAGATACTCAATGGTTTGATTTGAATGTAAACTACATAATTGCGGGGTCTAATTGATTTGAGACGTCCAGCAATTATGCCTTCATAAACAAATCTAATTCAAACAATGACTTACGATGAAAAAACTATTCCCACTCAATCGTTCCCGTGGAAACTATCTTTTTCTTACGGCCGCGCCCTACAGGCCGCGCCATTAAAGGCCTGGCCTGGGAAACAATATCGACGAAGGACAGCAAGGCTTCTACATTAGAGCAAAAGAAAACGGTGCTGCTTGCCGAGGTGAATATGCGTAAATAACGCGTCAGAAGATAAAAGGCTGCCAAGAGAAAAGCACCTTAGAAATTCACTTCTATATTCCTCAAAATTGGTACAATGCGGAAAAAATTAGGCGACTATTAAATTCCTTATCTGACGTCAGTGGGATGCTTACTCCACCACCAATTTCTAATGGCCAGTCACGAAGCGGCACTCCAATACCACCAACAGTCACGTTTATAGTTCCTTCGTTGTCGTTACCTATAACTACGGCTTCGCCATCAAACTCTACAATCAAACGAGTCCGTGGAACAAACCAGTATGCGAACGCTAAGTTATATTCGAGCTCTAAATCTTTTTCCGCCCTGGCTTCTGCATCTCCCTCATTAAATGGAACTCCAAATCCCAAAAAAGTAATAACCTCAAACGATCCAGAACGTGCCCCAAAATCTAGGAATGGTGCTATAACAATTTCGTTATTGCTTCCTATTCCTTTCGCATCATCACCAGTAGGAAGCCCAAACCCCAACCCACCCCCCACCAGGATGTCTTCAGTAAGACCATGTGCAAGTTTTAATGCAATCTCTGTATTAGCCAAATGGTCTGTGGAAACAGCCCCGCTATTCGGATTACGAAAAGTGTATGGCAAATCCACTTCAATACTAGCCCAAGACGAAAGTGCAAACTCTCCTTCCGGGTTTACTATCTGCTCATCGGCATTTGCTTTGTTGATTGTGATATACTCGAAACGAAGCTCTGTATCTGGAGTGGGAGACTCCGCAATCAAGGGATGTGCTAAATCAGGCCTTCCCAAGCCCTCTCCAGGCTCACTGGCCAACAAATACTTCGAATTGAACTGCCATAAAAATCCAGAAAATACAAAAACTACTGATGCTATCCGAATAAAAGTGTGCAACGTTTTAGACCCCCTTTATCAATAGAATTAAATAGTGAAGGGCGATGATAACGAAGGAGTTATTAACCTTATTTTGGGTCTAATCGGAGCACCCCAGAACGAGTCAGCCTTTGAAATCGGTGGAGGCGTCAGTTTTCCAATTACTCCGGATAAAGAGTTTGAAAGTCAAATTATTTTATCCCTGTTTTACAAATTCTAATGGCTAGGTCCAGTTCCGCTACGGAATACGTGAGGATAAGTGGCTGCACTTATTTTCCTGGAAGTGCCATTAGGTCTCGCGATGCTTTTTCCTGGACAATTTTATCATAAGCATTTTTTACAGGTAGGCTAACCGCCTTCTCCAGATGCATCCTTGCAAGTTCCAGGTTTTCGTCATCCAATCTCATCAAACCAACGGCATACTCAAAATGCACGGTGCTAGAATCAGGCTCTAAATCCAGTGCGCGCTGATAAGCCGCAAGCGCATCCTCTTCATTGGCTCCATACAAGAGCTTGGCCATAAAACCTGCGGCTGCCACAATTTCGGCATGCCAAGAACCAATACTAAGGTGTGCCCTAACATTCTCCGGATCTAGCTCAACTGCCTTGTCCATGGCTGCTTTCGTTCTCTCTGCAAAACCTCCGCTTAATGCCTCAGCAACGCCAACGGTTTGGGCATATCGCCCCAGGGTATGAGAAATCTGTAAAGAAGCCTCGCTGCTATTTGGATCAATTTCAATTGCCTTTTCCGCATAATCGATAGCGCGCAAAAAGTGTCCCTGTTTTTCACTTTCAGGTGCAATCTCATACCCGTGGATAGCCAGAGCTGCCGCAGCCAACGTATACCCTTCCAACCCACCTAGTCTTGCCCCAATCTCGGCTGCCTCATAGAAATCGCCATCCCACATCATCGCCTTAACAGATTCTATATCATCGCTCCAGGCCGGCGATACCACCATCAAAAGAAAATAAAGTAGCGCCCCTAAAAAATATCGACCGACGTCCTTCATGTTAATATTTTTTTGATTTCTCATATCAGTCAATCACCACAGCTTCCGCTTCAATTTCGACCCTTAGTTCAGGTAATACGAGTTTAGATACCTCAACGAGAGTTGACGCTGGGCGATGTTCTCCAAAATACCTTTGCCGTATGGGATTGATTCTCGCACGATCAGAGATATCTGTGAGAAAAACCACTACCTTTACAATGTCCTTCGACTTACCACCGGCCTTACGTAGAACGGAGTCGAGGTTATTCATTGCCGTCTGAAATTGATCAACCGTATCCGTTGGAATATTTCCAGATTGATCGATGCCAACCATGCCCGATATCCAAATACGTTCACCTGAACGCACCGCGTGGCAATAATGACTTACAGGCTCGTGCTGGCCATCCACCATAAAACGTTCAATTTTTCCCAATTCCCTCTTCCCGCATAAATAAAAAATGGTTTGTTGTAGTTCTTGACTCAGTATTTATTAGACGTATATCAGCCATTCATTTGCGATTTTTCTCATTGTTGCCAGTTGGGCATTCCCTCATTCCTCGGCAGGTCTGGGTCCATCCGATCCCAAGGTTGAGCACTACCCACATAAATATTTCGGCTGGGCTTATACCAACTGGGATCATCTAAACTTCCAGCGTATAAAACTCTGCCCTTCGTATTCGCTCCATTTATCAAGAACACCGGTGAACCACAGTCTGAACAAAATGCCCGTCGCATGATGTGGCCGCTATCCGAGGATTTTTCGAACCAAGATGGCTCCCCAATAATTATTGAAAAATCAGATGCCTTCACTACTATCGCCGGGAAATACGCGGTGCCAGTTGCACGTTGACAGTCTCGACAATGACAATTGCCCATGTAGTGTGGTTTCCCTGCGCAACTATAACGAATTGCACCGCACGCACATCCACCTTCAAACGGAACCGGCATATTGTACTTCCTCCATTGGTTGTTACCAAATTTTACCGTACAGAATGCGCAGGTAACGCCTTATGACCACTGTCTTAACCGTTTTCTACCGTAAAAATTAGAGAGTAGCGATATTAGAAATTGTCTGAAACAAAATACTCTTTGAATCCTCAAAACCGTCAAGAATATTAAAATGATGTGCATCCTCGATGTTTAACCAATTGCCTGTCAGGCCTTTAGCTTGCCAAGACGTGAAAAAATCGCGGCTTTGTCGAATAAATTCACTAGTCTCGTGTCCACCCACAACCACAGTCAGTGGTGGAGCGCGGTCTGGAATATGCTGAATTGGGCTCAGATTCTTAACGTCGGCCCAAGTTAACTGAATTTTTGGCTGTAAGTAGCTGTAGGGCAATGGGCTTAAATCATAAATTCCACTGATCGCGCACGCCCCAGCAATGACATCATGATCCAAATTATAGGTTCTTTCCCAATCACTATTTAGGGCCATAGCAAGCAAGTGCCCACCTGCAGAATGTCCCGAAATTGTTAAGTGTCTTGCATCGATCCCGTACGTAGATTCGTTTTCCTTTAACCAATAAATAGCGGAACGTGTTTGCCTTACAATCTCAGCAACGGTAACTTCTGGACACAATGCATAATTCATTACCGCAACGCTCACTCCAGACTCAACCAACGTAGGAGCGACAAATGAGAACTCTCGAGCCGTAAAGCGACGCCAATAACCGCCGTGTATAAACAGGTGCAGGCCACCGCTCGGTTTATCAGATGGGAAAATATCCATGTACTCATCTACCGTAGGTCCAAACCGCACTCCGAGATGAGTATTTAAATGCTTTCTCGCGTGAGCGCTGCGTTCCTCCCACCTCTTCACAATATCGCCGGCGTCTCCAGCCGTCGACAAAGGATTGTATTCGGCATCCAGGGATTCCTGATCCGAAAAATTACGATAAAGCAGCATTGGCCGCACTTTCTTAACTTAAATTATCACTTAAACACTTTAACCCATTAAAATACAACGTTCATACTGCATCATGACCACCATCAACTAAAATGATACTCCCGGTCATAAAACCAGCAGCATCCGAAGCAAGGAGCATTAATATTCCATCCAAATCGTCAGGATCGCCAATTCTCCTCTGCGGTATGCGCTGGATTACTGTATGTCCATCCGGCGAGTCAAAAAAAGCCCTGTTCATATCGGTACGTATGTATCCTGGAGCAATTGCATTTACCTGAATTCCATGTCGAGCCCATTCCACGGCAAGCGCGCGCGTTAATTGGGCAACTCCAGCTTTTGAGGCGCAATAGCTACTCACTTGACCAAGCACCGTAGTGGAAGCCACTGATGCGATATTAATTATTTTCCCACCAGTACCATTTGCGACCATTGTTTTTGCAACGGAATGAGCCATGAGCCATACTCCTTTCAGATTCGTATCGACGACCCTATCCCAATCCGCCTCGTCAACCTCTAAAGCTGGTTTCGTAACTGCTATTCCTGCGTTGTTAACCAGAATGTTGATGACCCCCAGACCCTCCACCACTGACTTCACTGTTGCGATAACGTCACCAGAACTGGTTACATCCATGGGAAACGAACATGCGCTGCCGCCATCATCAGTTATTTCATTAACCAGTTCTTGAAGCAAATCCTTGGACCGGCCACAAGCAGCAACTTTGGCACCCGCCTTTGACAAGGTTTTAGCGAAATGTCGACCTAGTCCCCGTGAGGCCCCTGTAATCAATGCGACTTGGCCATCCAGACGATAAGGGAGTTGAAGCATGTTACAATTTTATTTAGTTATTTTGGATTACGATATTAACATTCAGAAATACGTTCGTTCAGGGTCTGAACAAACACATAATAAAGCACACGCTTAAAAACCTTTTTCGGTTTATTAACCATTCCGTACAAGATTTTTCGCTAGTTTTCTCAACGAAAATTTCTGCACTTTCCCGGTCACTGTTTTGGGAATATCACCAAATATTACATGCTTGGGAACTTTAAAGTGCGCCATGTTTTCCCTGCAAAATCCAATCAAATCTGCCTCTGTGACATCCCGTGCATCGGGTTTTGTGGTCACGAAAGCGCATGGTGTCTCTCCCCATTTTTCGTCTGGGCGTGCCACTACGGCTGCTTCCATCACAGACGGATGACGATGAAGTAGTTCCTCAATTTCCAAAGATGAAATATTCTCTCCTCCAGAAATTATTACGTCTTTAGATCTGTCTTTTATCTCAATGTATCCGTCACCATGTCGCACTGCCAGGTCTCCTGTATGGAGCCAGCCTCCCTCAAACGCTTCTAAAGTAGCGTTCTTATTTTTCAGATACCCTTTCATTACCGTATTGCTCCGGATCATTACCTCTCCCATTTGCTCACCATTTGACGCCACCTCAACCAACGTTTTTGGGTCTGCAACAATTGCGTCATTAGTCAATGGGTAAGTCACACCTTGACGAGACATAAACTGGGCGCGTTGTTCGATCACTAAATCTTCCCAATCCTCCTGCCAAGCGGTTATCAATGCAGGACCGTAGGTCTCTGTCAGTCCATACAACTGGGTCACGTTGAAACCAAGTCGTTCCATGCCAGCGATTACCGTACTTGGCGGAGCTGCCCCACCTGTAAATATTTTACACTCATGACCAAACGTTTTTTTTGTCGCCCTCGGAGCGTTAAACAACATTGATAACACTACAGGGGCTCCGCACAGCACATTAACGCGATGCTCCACAATTGCTTCGAAAATTAAAAAAGGTTCTACCTCTCGCAGACAAACATGCGTACCGCCAGCCGCAGTTATCGCCCAGGTAAAGCACCATCCATTGCAATGGAACATCGGAAGGGTCCACAGATAGATCGTCTTGGAACCCAAGCCAGTTCCGAGAATCGCAGAAATACTATTGAGATAAGCACCACGATGATGGCCCACCACTCCTTTAGGGTTCCCGGTGGTGCCCGAGGTGTAACATAGTGATATCGCGTCCCATTCATCTTTAGGAGCATCGAAGTGAGATAAATCCCGCATGCCAAAATTCGCAATGAAAGCCTCGTAGTATACAGAGTTGATAGTAGATGGGGAAACGTCTTCCGTCCCAATAATGACGACAAGTGGTATGTGTTTTAAACTCTTAATAGCAGGCAAGACTATCGGCAGATACTCTTTGTCTACGATTAGTACCTTTGCCTCCGAATGCTCAAGAATAAACGCTATCGATGTTGAATCGAGGCGCGTATTGATAGCATTTAAAATCGCACCGGCCATAGGGACCCCATAGTGGCATTCCAACATAGCGGGTATGTTGGGTGCCATTACCGAAACTGTGTCCCCCGATCCAACACCATCCCGTTGGAGCGCAAACGCCAATCCACGACACCGAGCAAAAAATTCCCCATAACTAAACTTCAGGTCACCGTATATGACAGCTGTCTTGTTTGGATAGACCGAAGCAGTTCTGCGAAGAAAGTTGATTGGGCTTAGTGGCGCGTAATTCGCTGGACCTTTCCCAAGTCCTGTCCCATAAATATTCTCTGTTTTGTTCGTCGATGGCAAATTTAACACCCCAGTTCAAAACTCAACTAACTTATGAAGTACATCAGTATAAATTTCTACACAAAGTATCTTGGATTCGATATACATTTTTTTTTGACATATAATCGGGCCACTCCGGTCGATCCGCAAATAACATTATGAAAATTGACATAATTTCAGACACAGTTTGTCCTTGGTGTTTCATAGGAAAACGACGCCTTGAACGGGCCCTTGCTATGCGCCCAAAAATTGTGCCTGAAATCAATTGGCATCCTTTCCAACTTAACCCCGAGATGCCAAAAGAAGGAATCGAGAGGGAGTTATATTTGAGCCTCAAATTTGGAGGATCAGACCGGGCAACGGAAATTTACCGGGCGATTGGAGAAGCTAGCACAAGTGAAGATCTGGATTTTAATTTCAAAGCCATTAAACGCATGCCAAATTCGCTTAATTCTCATCGCCTACTTCATTTTTCTAAAATTAAAGGAACCCAAGATGTTGTCATTGAAAATCTTTTTCGATCCTATTTTCTTTACGGAACTGACATTGGCTCTTTAGACGGCTTATTAGAAATTGCCGAAAATAGTGGGCTTGATACGAATCAAATTCGTTATTATCTCGAGTCAGATAAAGACCTCGATTTGGTTCGTGGTCAAGACATCCAATCTCGAAAAATGGGGGTATCCGGAGTTCCTTGTTTCATTGTCGAAAATGAGTACGCCATATCTGGCGCTCAAGAGCCCGAGGTATTCTTACAGGTATTTGATGCCGCACAGCAGCTTGCACCAGAAGAGAATCCAAAAACTTCAACTTAAATAGATAAAGTAAATACTTTTCGGATGGCGTCCTAAGTACCGCTACTCAGTCTAATTAAAACCACACATACCAACCGTGATACGATCATCCGGAACTAGCAAGAAATTGTCAGCTATATCTTTATTGCAACGCCACTTGTTTGCCGCCCCTAACTTCAGTGAGAAAGTCAGCTAGCTGCTCGAGAACGTATCTGACGCCTGAAAAACGTGCATCCACCGTGGGCCACTCTGCTACAACAATCAATTTATGATCCGGACGTAACCGAAGTTGTCCCTTACTTGATTGAATTAAATTGATTAATTGGTCAGGAGCCGAGAAATGGTTATTGCGAAATCGAAACGCCGCGCCTTTGGGACCTGCATCAATTTGGTCAATTGAGGAAAGTCGGCATAATTGTTTGATTTGTACGACACGCATTAGATGATCCACCTCCTCTGGAAGTGGACCAAAACGATCAATCAGTTCCGCAGCAAAACTATCAACCTCAGCAGAATCTTCCATCATCGCAAGACGCCTATACAAACCTAATCGCACACTTAAATCAGAGACATAATTTTCTGGTAGCAACACAGCGGCACCAATTTCAATTTGTGGCGACCATTGCTCACTTTCTGGGTCTATATCTGTCTGCCCTTTTGCCTCGGTCACAGCCTCACTTAGTAGTTGTTGATAAAGTTCAACTCCAA
>CAJWOI010000105.1 GCA_913044255.1 uncultured Alphaproteobacteria bacterium | reverse complement strand
TGTTGGACCGGCGGTGAATTATTCGCTCGGTTTTCATCAAGTCACGCGCTTTATTTCGATGGGGCCGCCCGGCTTCATGTCACTTTATCAGCCGGTCGATCTGATGGACCTTACCGTGGGTAATGACGCATGGAACGCGCTATCGCCGCAAATGCAGCAATTCATCGATATGGAAGTTCATGTCTACTCAGATATGCATCATGCCGCGATTCAGAAGGCAGATCAGGAGGCTTGGGGAAAATTTGAAGAGGCCGGTACTGTTGTCACTCGTTTAGGTGAGACGGATGTGGAAAAATTCATCCGGCTAGCGGTCCCTCGCTGGTTTGCATGGGCAAACAAGGACAAAGATGCGGCCAGGGTATTTAAGATTCAACTCGACTACATGATGTCAGGAAGTCTTGGCTATGTGACTAAGGATATGATCCAGGGTCAGCAGTTGAAATGGACTTGAGCAGTTGTTTTTTATTTTAAAACTTTTGTTGGTCCGCGATAGTCAATATGCCTGATTTGAACTTTGTTTTGCCGCACTGGCTTTACTGGGCTGGTGTGGTTTTGTTTCCTGTCATTGCAATGATTTTGGTTAGGCGTCAGCGGGGGCTGCAGCCACGTGCCGCGGTTTCGATGCCACTAGCCTATATGCTGTGGCTTACCGGCGGTTTCGTTGGCTTACATCGTTTCTATCTGCGTAGTTGGCTCGGATTCGTGTACCTCCCCTTATTCGTAGGAATACTTTACTCAAACGCTGATGGACGGGAAGCACGCGAGGTCCGATCATTCGCGGATTCGGCTGTCATGATTGCTGAATTCGATTTAGAGCGTGCGCAAAAGGCGCTGGATGAAGGGAAAGATGGTGCTCAAGCCCAATCCGAGGCAGCCCACGCTGTTCTTGAGGTGGCGCATGACCGTGCGATTGTTGCTGATGACACCATGGTTCGTGCTGCCAGGACTGCGCAATACCTAGCAGTAGGAATTGCATTTTTATTACTTGTCGATGCAGCGTTGCTCCCGAAATTAACCCGTGCTCAGAATCAGCGCGAACGCACTCCTCTGCACCCAGGAAAGGTGGAACTAAATGCTGGTTCTGCATCTGATACGCAGTCTCTGCGGACACCATTGACGTGCACGGTTGACTGGATAGAGAGAGTGAGTCGGTTCAGCGGTGAATATGTTGCCTATTGGTCAGTCATTGCCGTGTTTGTCTATTACTACGAAGTGGTTGCTAGGTACGTGTTTAACTCTCCTACCAACTGGGCACACGAAGCAATGTTTCTTATGTTTGGCATGCAATACCTAATCTCCGGAGCCTACGCTTATTTGACAGATAGCCACGTCCGAGTCGATGTATTTTACGCCCGATTGTCGCCACGGGCTAAGGCCATGATTGATCTCTTGACCTCGGTGTTTTTTTTCATTTTTGCAGGAACCATTCTTGGAACGGGCTATATCTTTTTCAATGATTCATTTGGTGTTCTGGAGGTCTCATTCACGGAGTGGGCAATCCAGTATTGGCCCGTAAAAATAACCATCGGACTTGGCGCTGTGCTACTTCTTTTGCAGGGATTTTCCAAGGTAATCAAAGATATGCAAACGGTAGCGCATGGGTGGATTACATGACGCTGGTCGTGCCAGACATCAATACGAGCACTCACTGAAAAATGGGCTTCGAGATCCCAATTGGTTGGCTAACTCTACTGATGTTCGGCAGTCTCTTAGTGCTGCTTTTGGCCGGGTTGCCGCTCGCCTTTGTAACAGGTGGTTTGGCGTGTGTGTTTCTTTTTGTGCTTGGAGATTCTCATAGCCTAAATATGGTGCCGTCACGGATTTTCCCGTTGATGACGGACTATCAGTTGTCAGCAATTCCATTGTTCATTCTTATGGCCACGATGCTTGAGCGCGCTGGTCTGATACAGGAGATGTTTGATGTCATTTACAAGCTCCTTGGGGGCATTCGGGGTGGTTTAGCGAGCGCTACTGTGTTCGCATCCACCATTCTTGCAGCAATGGTGGGTATTATAGGTGCAGCGGTAGTGACAATGGGCATTATTGCATTACCGGAAATGCTGCGGCGCAAATATGAACATAAGATAGCAATGGGGGCCATTATGGCCGGTGGCACCCTGGGTATACTGATCCCACCCAGCATTTTGGCGATTATTTATGCTGTTGTTGCGGAGCAATCGGTCGGGGAGCTATTCATTGGCTCGGTTATACCTGGCTTGATGTTGTCGGGAATGTACATCGCATACATATCAGTGCGCTGTTTTCTTAATCCCACATTGGGCCCAGCAATTCCGGTTGAGGAACGCCTTAGAGCGACAGAAAAGCTGAAATTGCTGGGGACAATGTTGGCTCCCATAATTTTGATTGTAGTCGTGCTGGGTGTAATTTTTACTGGTGTTGCAACGCCAGTAGAGGCGGCTGGTATAGGAACGTTTGGTTCGTTTGTGGTTGCGGCGCTTCATCGCCGGTTAAGTTGGGAAACAGTTCACGAAGCCTGTGTGACCACCCTCAAGGCGTCGGCAATGGTTCTTTGGATCATGTTTGGCGCGACTGTTTTTGTAGGTCTTTATAATTTTCACGGGGGTCAGCAGTTTGTTGCCGGAGCTCTCGAAAGTACGGGGCTTGGTCGTTGGGGCATCTTGATCGTTATGCAGATCATTTTGGTTGTGCTCGGCATGTTTCTCGACTGGGTCGGAATTCTTTTACTGTGTGTACCCATATTTGTACCGATCATTAAATCGCTAGGTTTCGATCCCTTGTGGTTTGGGGTTTTGTATCTGGTCAATATGCAAATGTCATTTCTATCTCCACCTTTTGGGTACGCCTTGTTTTATCTGCGTAGCGTTGCTCCGCCGGAGATTCCTATGATGGATATTTACAAGGCATCTTTGCCGTTTCTCGGTATTCAGGTATTCGCCCTTGCCTTATGCATGGCCTATCCGCCAATTATTACTTGGTTACCGGGTTTGGTTTATGGATCGGGGTAGGCTGAAAAAATCTCGTCGGGAAAGAACTCTCGTACTTACGCCAATTGCGCGGGGTTGACTTTCTACAGTCCTAAAGTTTCTGGCTGTAGTTATGAGAGCATGTCGTACGTCTCTATGCGACTTTCCCCCTGATAACCCAGGGATTATTTTCAGCATGCCCAGCAACTGTGGTCCGGTGCATTACTCTCCTGTAAATGGGGTCATAGGGTAGGCCCCGGTGCATGACCATTCGATTGTCCCACATTACTAAATCTCCCACCTGCCACTTATGGCGGTAAACGAACTTGGGCTGAGTAGAAAATTCATTCAGTTCTCTGATTAGGGCGCGGCCCTCTTCAATTGAACGTCCCACAATGTGCGACGCATGACGTCCAGCATAAATAGCCTTGCGACCAGATTCCGGATGCACGCGTATCATCGGATGTTGAACAGGAGGTAGAGCTTCCAATTCTTCGTCGCTCATCACCGCCGTCACCTTGTAACGCCCATCTAAATTCATCTGATTTTGTGAATAAGCAAAGCTGTGAACGGCAGTTGAGTTCTGGATAAATTTTCTCTTTTTCTCATTTAATAAATCATACGCCGCGCGCATATCAGCAAACTCAGTTTCCCCCCCTACTGGGGGAACCTCACGTGCCGACAATGCAGAACCCAGTGCGGGCACGACCTTAAAGGAGCTATCGGTGTGCCAAACAGAATTCCCCTTCAAGAAAATCTCGCCGTCACTTCCTTTTTTTAATACTTCCCTATTGATATCAACATTAGAAATTTTGGAAATCTCCGGTCGCGAGTTTCCAAAAGTCACAGTTATATTTTTCTCAAGTGGCCCAATCCGTTCCGAGAATGCAATTTGCGAATCGTCGACAAGAATTTGATTGCGGAACAAGAGTACTGAGTGTTCGGCAAAAGCATTCAAAATTTCTACAAGTATGTCATTACCAAATGGAGAAGCTAGGTCCACGTCTGACACTGCCGCAAAAAAGAATGGATGCATCCTTGTAAAAGTGAGTGACATGGGTGTGTTCCCTGTATTGAGTAGCTGCTAGCTTCTCCATTTTGCCAGAAACTCCCCCTGCGTATCAAGAACGTACGCCTTGGCAGACCCGAGCAATCGCTGGCACAATGGGCTTCCACGGGATCGCAATAGGAAGGGGAGTTCAAAATGCCGCAATTCAGCATCCTCGCCACCAATCATACAAGTTTCACCGTTTCTGATCTCGATAGGTCGATCGATTTTTATGTCAAGGTACTTGGTTTTAAGTTCTTGAATCGCTCACCACGTGATCTGTCGTTCACTGAGAAAGTGGTCGGTGTTCCGGGGGCTCAGATCGATGTTGCTTATATTCAAGCGCCTGGCCACCGACTTGAGTTAATCCAATATAATGCACCGGCGGATCGGGGTGAGGTGATGTCTCGCCCGTGCGATACTGGCTTTGCCCATGTCGCTTTTGACGTGGACGATATAGATTCAGTCGTAGCCGCAGTAAGTGCAGCAGGAGCAGAGCCTTTGAGCGAGCCTGTCGTTATTAATGCTGGTCCTAATAGTGGCGGTAAAGCCGTCTACACTCGTGATCCAGACGGCGTCACCATCGAATTTATTCAAAAAAAACCCAGTTAGGTCGCTGTTGTCTTTCCTTGATTCCTCAACGCCGTTGAAATTGTTTAGAGCCAAATAAAATTTCCCACCGCTCTTTGTCTTGTGTTTGATCTGCCACTGAACGGACTTCGTCTCGCATGACTGACCATCCTTTTTGAAGCGCCGGTCGTGCTTTAAGGCGTTCTCTCCATTCTTTAAGATTTGGAAAATCATCAAGGCTGTGGCCTTGGCGTTTGCCTAAAATCCACGGCATAGTAGCCATGTCGGCGATAGAGTAGTCTCCAGCTAGATATTCTCTGTCCTCTAGGCGCTTATCAATCACACTGTAGAGGCGGCCACCTTCATTGGTATATCGATCGATCGCATACTCAATTTTTTCTGGGGCATAATTACGAAAATGATGGGCCTGCCCGAGCATAGGGCCGACCCCTCCCATTTGAAACATTAACCATTGAAGTACTTCGTAACGACCGTGCGGATTCGAGGGCAGAAATTTCCCCGTTTTCTCTGCTAAGTAAATCAGTATTGCTCCCGACTCAAAAATAGCGATCGGCTTGCCATTAGGTCCGTCCGGATCAACGATCGCTGGCATGCGATTATTTGGGCTGATCTTTAGAAATTCAGGCTTGAACTGATCGCCTTTGCTAATGTTGACGGGAACGATGTTGTAGGGAATTTTGCATTCCTCAAGCATTATAGTGATTTTGTAGCCATTTGGTGTTGGCCAGTAATATACATCGATCAAGCCTGGGTCCTCCGTTTGATTGACTTGCCCTGGTTGGAGTGGGCCAACATGAGGCCGGTGGGTTGTGTGTATTGCGAATGTAGTGTGCCTATACAGCAAAATGCGTCGCGTTACGAGCAACCTATAAGCCGGGCTAGGTTTGTCCGCAGAGGCTACATTTCTAAAGCCAGGAAAGATTAGCATCGATCACTTGGTAGGCCATGTACTCCAAGATATAATGTGTTTAAATTGAGGTAGAGCATGGAACGATCATTTAAAAAAGAGGTGGCGCAGCTTCGTCTTGGCAAAGGCGAAATATTCTCCGGCGAAGGAATACTCGCGGTTACCAAGGCATTGTTGCAGTCGGGTGTGAGCTATATCGGTGGGTACCAAGGTTCGCCGGTGTCGCATCTGCTCGACGTAATGGTTGATTCCAGTGAGCTTTTGGATGAACTCGGAGTTCATCTTGAGACACCCACCAATGAGGCAGCAGCAGCAGCAATGTTGGCGGCTTCCATAAATTACCCAATGCGTGGCGCTGTGACCTGGAAGTCAATCGTTGGTACCAATGTGGCATCGGACGCGCTTTCGAATCTGGCTTCTGCGGGAGTCATAGGCGGCGCCATGATTGTCATTGGCGAAGACTATGGCGAAGGCGCAAGTATTATTCAGGAGCGAAGCCATGCCTTTGTTATGAAATCTTCCATGTGCCTGCTCGACCCACGCCCAAATTTGACCAGTATTGTGGATACAGTCGAAAAAGGTTTTGAGTTGTCTGAGGCAAGCAACATGCCCGTGATGCTACAACTACGGATTCGGGCTTGCCATTTATCTGGCCGTTTTAATGCGCGAGATAATCGTCAGCCAACTGTGTCTCGGAACAAGCTTTTGGCCGAACCGAATTTCAACATTGACCGATTTTGTTTGCCGCCTGCAACCTATGCACAGGAAAAACATAAGGTTGAACATCGGCTTCCTACGGCGGAACGATTCATCACGGAAAACAAATTGAATGAAGTGTTTGAAGGAGAGCTGTCAGACGTTGGAATAATAACGATGGGTGGCCTTTATAATGGTGTTCTGCGCGCCTTAGAGCGTGTTGGATTGGCTGATATCTATGGCGCGTCGCGTATTCCAATCTATGTAATGAATGTTACGTATCCGTTGGTGTCCAAGGAAATTCAGGACTTTTGTGCAGGCAAAACGTCTGTTCTCGTGGTGGAAGAGGGGCACCCCGACTATATAGAGCAAGCAATAAATGTCGCATTACGCAAAGGAGATTTACAAACCCGGGTACTGGGAAAGGGTGTACTGCCCAAAGTTGGCGAATATACAGCTGACGTCGTACTGGAGGGTGTTGAGAAATTTTTAGAATCAGAAGCTCCGGACAAGTTGGCTGCATTTATGCCAGACAGCGTGTTATCCGTTTCTATCTCTTTGAAAGCGCGCGCTGCCGAGTTACTTGGTGCCCCGATCCCACCGCGACCCCCTAGCTTCTGTACTGGCTGCCCAGAGCGACCAGTATTTAGCGCAATGAAAATTGTTGAGAAAGAACTAGGGCCTACACACATCTCTGCAGACGTAGGCTGCCACACTTTTTCCGCTTTGCCGCCTTTTAATCTCGGAAATACCATGGTCGGATATGGTCTGGGGTTGGCGAGTTCTGCGGGTGTTGGACCCAATTTCGGCAAGCGAGTGATTAGTATCATGGGGGATGGTGGTTTTTGGCACAATGGCATTTCTTCCGGAGTTGCAAGCGCAAATTTCAATAAAAACGATTCTATCCTTGTAATCATGAAGAACGGATACTCTTCGGCGACCGGGTGGCAAATATTGCCATCTAGTAAAGGCGATAGATTTGGTGGTCAGTCCGGGATGTCGATAGAAAATGCTCTCAAAGGATTGGGCGTCAAGTGGGTTCGCAGTGTCCGCACCTATAATGTTTCCAAAATGGCCAAAACTCTTCGTCGTGCGATGACGGAGACTCGTAAAGGGCTAAAGGTGATCATTGCCGATGGTGAATGTCAGTTGGCCCGTCAACGCCGGTTGCGACCTCTGTTAAAAAAGCGACTTGACGCCGGGCGGAGAGTGATTCGAACGAAATTTGGAATTGATGATGACGTTTGTACAGGGGATCATTCTTGCATACGACTTTCGGGTTGTCCGTCTCTCACAATTAAACCCAATCCAGACCCCTTGAGAACTGATCCAGTGGCTCATGTGAACAATGGGTGTGTGGGATGCGGGTTATGTGGAGAGGTAGCACATGCAGCAGTGCTGTGTCCGTCGTTTTATCGGGCGGAGATCGTGCAGAATCCCAATCTTTGGGATCGCCTTTTGGATGGTTGGCGTCAAGCTGTAATACGAACATTGCAAGGTCTCGTGCGCGCATGAGGGAAAGTCCACGACCCATTGCCATAGTGATTGCCGCGATGGGCGGTGAGGGTGGTGGAGTTCTCACAGACTGGGTGGTGAAGGCGGCGGAACAAGCTGGTTTCTTAGTCCAAAGCACTTCCATTCCTGGGGTTGCGCAACGGACAGGTGCGACAACTTATTATGTAGAAATATTTCCGGTCCCAATTTCTGATCTTGGTGGGCGAGAGCCCGTGTTTGCATTGTACCCGGCAGCCGGTGATATCGATGTCATGATAGCCAGCGAATTGTTGGAAGCCGGGCGTGCCATTCAAAACGGGTTTGTAAGTCCTGACCGGACCGCACTGATAGCTTCTACGCACCGCGTCTATACCATAGGAGAGCGTTCGGATATGGCGGATGGCCGACTAGATGAGGAACGCTTGTTTAGTGCTGCGCAGGAGTTATCAAAGCATGCGGTGATTTTTGATTTCAGACGAGTGGCGGAGGAAGCTGGGAGTGTGCTTAACGCAGTGCTTTTAGGGGCTTTGGCGGCCACACCAGCATTACC
>CAJWOI010000104.1 GCA_913044255.1 uncultured Alphaproteobacteria bacterium | reverse complement strand
CGCGGTTTATCCACCGGCGGCCGCGGCGATCCGCGACGCGGATGTGGTGGTAATGGCGGCCGCAGTATCGGATTGGCGTGCGTCAGTGCAAGCCAATCAAAAAATGAAGCGAAGTGGCAGCATCCAACACATTGAATTGGTTGAAAATCCCGATATTTTAGGTCGCCTAAGTGCCACACAACTTAATAGGCCGACCCTTGTTGTGGGTTTTTCTGCCGAGACCGAGTCGGTAATAGAAAACTCCAAAAAGAAGCGCCTAGCTAAAGGTTGCGACTGGATCATAGCCAACGACGTTTCCCATGAAACCGGTGTATTTGGGGGTACACACAATAGAGTGCATGTAATCGACGAAGCTGGTGTTGAAAACTGGCCGTCGGCAAGCAAAGTGACGATCGCGGGTCGTCTTGCTGCACGCATAGCATCGGAGATTGCCCACAAGAGCATCGATGCATGACGGAGACGAACAAGATAAGAGTGGTCATCGAGCGCCTTGCTCATGCACTTGATGGCGCGCTACCTGAGTACGCAACCGCGGAGAGCGCTGGCCTTGATCTCCCTGCCGCAAATGACCAGCCGTATACTCTCATGCCGGGCCAGCGGACTAGGATACCGACAGGTCTCGCCATTGCGCTACCACCGGGATACGAAGCACAAGTTCGACCTAGGTCAGGCTTGGCACTCGAACACGGTCTGACCGTTCTGAATAGCCCGGGCACAATAGACTCTGATTACCGAGGTGAAATCGGCGTGATTTTAATAAATTGCGGAGAGAATGACTTCATCGTTAAAAGGGGCATGCGTATCGCGCAGTTGGTCATCGCACCGATTATGCGCATAGAATGGGATGAACACGCAGGCTTATCCGATACCGAACGCGGCACCGAGGGATTCGGCTCTACTGGAACGACTCGGATAGACGCTGGTCTACCGGAAGACGACGCTGAAACGCCTGCAGCAGCAGTGTAAGTGTCATGGATTTAAGTGACGAGCAGATAGAACGATATGCGCGCCACATCCTCCTACCAGAGGTAGGGGGAAACGGCCAATCGAGATTGCTGAAATCTAGTGTGCTAGTAATAGGTGCGGGGGGCCTCGGCTCACCTGTGGTCATGTACCTTGCTGCCGCTGGGGTGGGAACGATCGGAGTGATCGACGACGACTTGGTCGACCTTTCAAATCTGCAGCGCCAAATTTTGCACACAACTAGCCGACTGAACATGGCCAAAGTAGACAGTGCTAAACAGATAGTCGGAGAACTCAACCCCGATGTGGCTTTGATTCCTCATCGGGAGCGATTGGATGTTAACAACGTTGAGCGTTTAATAACGGACTATGATCTCGTCGTCGATGGAAGCGACAATTTTGACACGCGGTTTTTAATCAACGATGCCTGCTTTTTTGCATCCAAAACCCTCGTCTCGGGCGCAATTCTTCGGTTTGAAGGTCAAATATCAACCTACAAGGCGCACCTTGGACGCGGCCATCATTGCTACCGCTGCATTTTCCCGGCGCCGCCGCCCCCGGGAATGATACCGTCTTGTTCAGAAGCTGGAGTTTTTGGTGCATTAGCCGGCGTAGTTGGTTCCGCGCAAGCCGTCGAAGCCCTGAAAGAACTTCTAGGTATCGGCAAAACTTTAGCGGGGTATCTGTTGATTTATGACGGGCTTGATACCACGTGGCGGAAGGTACGAGTACGTCCCGATCCCTCCTGCCCTTTGTGTGGCAAGAATGCAGCCATTCACGATCTCAGCAAACACGCCAGGGAAGCGTAATGGCTCGGCTCGAAAAGCTTTCTATAATTGTTTTCTCCGGCTCTTTCGACCATGTTCATTATGCGCTCGCCACGGCCTCTGCAGCGGCAGCTACCAACATCGCAGTAACTCTGTTTTTCACGATGGGTGCAATTCGCGCCCTCACTAACGATGACAAAGGGGAATCTCGGTGGGGGGAGCTTATGCATTCCGAAAGTACTGACGATGGGACCACTTGTGATTCCATTCACAAAACCAGTGGCGTCGCAAGCTTCGAAGAACTGCTAGAAGCTTGTGTGGCCCTTAAAGTCAAATTTCTAGTTTGCGAAATGGGGCTCCGCGCCGCGGGATTCGGTGTAGATACGCTCCGAGACGACGTGCCGATCGAACAGGGCGGCTTGGTTACTTTTCTTGCAGATGCTAATGCAAACGGTAGCATGCTATTCATATGATTTCCCTTTAGGGAAACAAGCGCCTGCATCTGTAACTGCTTCCAACTATTCCCGTAAGATAGTTTTTCCTACCTCAGCAAAAGGCCGATGCAACCTACATCAATTTCACAATTACCCGGTCGGGTGGCCTATGCCCATCAATGAACGTGCGAATATTGATCAATACTTTTTCACCCATATCGATTCTTGCCTCTAATGTTGCGGATCCCATGTGGGGAAGAAGCAGCACATTATTTAAGTCTCGTAATTGCGGGTTGATGGCCGGTTCGTGCTCAAACACGTCCAACGCCGCCCCCGCCAGACGTCCCTCACGCAACATCGCAGTAAGCGCGTCCTCGTCTATTACCTCGCCACGAGAAGTATTGACCAAATAGGCCTGCGGCCGCATTAGTGCGAGACGGCGGGCAGATAATAGATGGTAAGTGGCCGGAGTATGGGGGCAATTCACGGAAACAATATCCACATGCGCCAGCATCTGATCTAGGCTATCCCAATAAGTTGCCTGAAGGACCTTCTCCGGGGCCTCTGGCAACCGGCGCCGATTATGATAGTGGATGCTAAGTCCAAATCCATGTGCACGCCGAGCAACCGCGGAGCCAATTTGTCCCATGCCTATAATTCCAAGTCGCTTTCCCCAGATTCGATGGCCTAACATCGAGGTCGGCTCCCATCCCCTCCAACGGCCCATTGAAATTAACCGCTCTCCCTCAACTAGCCGACGAGGGACGGCGAGAATCATTGCCATCGTCATGTCAGCCGTATCCTCCGTCAATACGGTAGGGGTGTTGGTAACCGTGATTTCACGACTCTGAGCCACATCAAGGTCTATGTTGTCAACTCCAGCACCAAAATTGGCGATCAATTTTAACTGACTGCCAGCCATTGCAAGTAGCTCAGCGTCGATTCGGTCCGTCACGGTTGGCACCAAAACATCGGCTTCGCCTAGTGCTTTGCCTAGTTCCTCCTTTGACATCGGCGCGTCATTATCCCTGAGATGGGTGTTAAACAATTTGGTCATGCGTGCTTCGATGACTTCTGGAAGCTTTCGGGTGACTATGACAACGGGTTTACTGGCCATATATACGAGCCGGAGGGATTAGTGATTATTGATCAACTCAAGGATCATGGTTTAGCAATCATGCAAGCAGCCTGGCAAGGCCGCTCGCACACACAAACATGGTTTGGTATAATCACAGCTCGAAACTCATGATTACTTTTCCTTTCAGATCCCGCCTGGTATTCCTCTTTCTTTCTCTGGTTGCACTTACAACCCTTGGCACGAGCTCCTCAGAGGCAACAAACAGCGGATTGCCATTACCACGCTTCGTAACTTTGGCGGATGTCCAGGTAAACGCTCGGGCTGGGCCGGGGTTTCGTTTCCCAATTAATTGGGTTTATCTTCGGAAAGGGTTGCCAGTGGAGGTAATAGATGAGTTTGGACATTGGCGAAGAACCAGGGATGTTGACGGGGTAGAGGGTTGGATCCATTTGTCAATGCTGTCGGGGAAACGCGCCGTCATCGTTAACGCCACTAGCACAGACTCCTTGCCACTAATGTTGCGTCGCGGCCCCAACAATCAATCAATCCCTAGGGCGATCATACAGGTCGGAGTTCATGGCCGATTGCTGGAGTGTGAAAGAGACTGGTGCCGCGTTGAGTTCAGTCCATACCGGGGATGGCTCCCGAGGCGTGTTCTATGGGGTGTATATGAGCACGAACAAATTGACTAACAATTTTGGTTTGAGTGTATCCGTTCAACTCACTGCCCAACGAAATCGACGCCAAGCGCAATTTGGGTTGCGCGGGGCACCACTGCCATGTGGCCATAACTTCGGTGCCCGACAGAAATTACAACTTGGTTGCTGAGATCCCGGAAAGCGTCGACCTGTCGATCGCTAAATGAAAAATGCAGAAATTGTACTGACGAAGCTTTGCCATTCGCGGAAGTACGGTCCAGATCTTGCTCCGCCTGGGCAACGACCACGTATTCTGAAAAACCCAACGTCACTGTTTCCTCGACCCCACCGAGTTCCGCCAGCAGTCGAGCCCGACGTGCCGGATCATCTATCTCAAACATCAGGGTTGCCACCAACTCACGGCCGTTTGGAATTAGTGGATTATAGGCCTCAAGCTCGCCCTCAATCTGCTCTTTCCCTCCTTGCTCGATAAAGAGCATTTCGTGAATCTGAAACCATATGGTGTCACGATTCTCGAAATAGAAAGTAGCATCAGGGCCTACAGGGACACGTCGATTTTGTTTGGCAGCGATTAGCTCTCGGCGTTTGGTACGCCTAATTTTAGAAAACTCTGCCATGGACAAAATATCATCTTGGGTGAGTAAATTATTTTGCACGACACTCAATCCGTTTCCAAACCGTAAGCATGGGCCATCAATTGTATCGGATGGCTGACACGTTGGATAATGAGCGGACCACCTTCGAGACGCTCCATACCCTGGCGTAGGTGTTCACCGGCAAGTGGACATTCCGATGCAACAAAAGCGCTCTCAGCCTTGACCGCTTGCCGCGCCGCCGGCTCGCCTACCTTAAGCCCAGTTTCGAAGTTCCCTTTTTTCACTCCCCAGGCGCCCCCATGACCAGAGCAACGTTCTATGACACTCAAGTCAACCTCCGGGATTAGTCGCAGCATTTCAACCGCTTTGGCTCCAATATTTTGGGCCCGCGCATGACATGCGAGGTGGACTGTTACCCCCCCAGGCAACCTGTTGAGACCTTCAGCTAGTCCTCCATCCTGCGAGATCCCTACCACGTATTCACTAATATCAGACGTATGTTTACTCAATTTTCTTACATTCTCGTCATTTGGCAGAATTAACGGCCATTCAAACTTCAACATAAGCGCACAACTTGGTACTAGTGCAACGATGTCGTAGCCCTTGTTTATCCATGCAACGAGGAATGCCGATATTATTTTGGCTTTTTTGGAAACCGACAAGAAATCAGCCTGCTCCAGTTGCGGCATACCGCAACATTCTGGGTAAACGATGGCACAATCGACCCCATTACGCGCCAACACGCCGCGCGCTGCTAACCCGATCGCCGGGTCGTTGTAGTTGGAAAAACAGGTGGCGAACAGGGCAGCTTTCCGACCAAAGGAAGGGGCAGCAATATTGATCTCTACGGTTCTATTTGCGGCCTGTCTGACCAAGGTTTGGTGATGATATTTTGGAAGACTTGCGGATCTGTGAATGCCCGCCAATAATTCAAGCGTCGATCGTGTGAAACGATTGGTAGTTTTGCTGCACCAGTTAGCTAGAAATGCAACCGGGCCCGCAAGTTTCCCATTCCGATCGGTCCGAACCAGTTGGCGATCAACCCAGGGAACAGGCCCCCGAGCACTCTGCGACGCCCGGTACCGTAAAACCAGGTGAGGAAAATCGATATCAAATTCATGGGGCGGGACATAAGGACAACTTACCATGAAGCACATATCGCAGAGAGTGCAACTATCCATGACGAGGCCAAAGCCAGCGCTGGGAACGGTATCAAGTTCACCGCTATCGGATTCATCTATTAGGTCAAACAAACGTGGAAAGCTGCCGCACAAATTAAAACAACGTCTACATCCGTGGCAAATGTCAAACACGCGACGGAGCTCGGAATCGAGTTTCTCTTCATCCAAGTAATCGGGTTCATCAAAATCATATGGACGGCGTGTGGGCGCTTTCAAGCCGCCTTCCATGTGAATATCCCCGCTAATTTACCATTAACGGCAACCGAGATGACCGGCGTATCTTCGGATTGATAGCAGCATCTCAGCCAAGAGAATCGAATGCCTTCTGGAAACGTCCGGCATGAGATTTCTCGGCCTTCGCAAGAGTCTCAAACCAATCAGCAACTTCGTCAAAACCCTCGTCGCGTGCGGTCCTGGCCATCCCCGGGTACATATCTGTATATTCATGGGTCTCTCCAGCAACCGCCGCCTTAAGATTATTGGCCGTCGTGCCAATGGGCTCGCCCGTCGCCGGATCCCCCGTCTCTGTGAGAAACTCGAGATGGCCAAAAGCGTGCCCAGTCTCACCTTCAGCGGTCGACCGAAAGACCGCCGACACATCGTTGTACCCTTCGACATCAGCCTTTTGAGCGAAAAACAGGTACCGTCTATTGGCCTGAGATTCTCCCGCAAAGGCATCCTTTAAATTTTGCTCAGTCTTGGTGCCTGACAAACTCATATTGGAAACTCCTATTGAATCAAACAAAAGAAATAAATGTGGTTAAGACACTCTAAAGAACGACATTTCTGCGACACTTGCGATATTTAGTATTGGCGAATATGGCTAGGCCCAGGAAGGCTGTCAATACTTTAGAAGTATTCTAATTACGGTTTCTCTTTATCTGCGAGCCGGACCCGAACGACGACATCTACACAACGGATTTCCATGCCTTCCGATGCCTTAGGCAAACCAGAAATCAATATCTCCCCTTCACCGATATCACTTAATTTACCAGTTTGTTCATTCAGAATGTGATGATGATGGCTAACATTCGTGTCGAAATAACGCTGCCCAGAATCCACAGTGACTTCGCGCAAAAGACCCGCCCGAGTGAAAAGATGCAAAGTGTTATATACCGTGGCAAGTGCCATACGAATACCACCGGAACAGGCTTCCCGGTGCAACTCCTCCGCCGTGACGTGCCTGTGGCCAGCCTTGAACAAAATTGCTGCTAACGCTTTACGCTGCCGCGTTGGCCGCATTTTTGTACCGTCCGGAAAACCTAAAAGATTGATTTCTGACAACACACCATTCATGAGAAGTCCAAATACGGCAAACACACAATCTGCCACTTCAGCACATACACAACAAGGCTGAAACGATGTGTTGCAAGTATTAAAGGATGCGAGGTTTTCACGGAACTTCTTGCTCCTCCTTATCCTGTCGCGGGGAAATACCAATGATATTATTCCCGTTGTCGACATAGTGTATTTCGCCGGTAACACCGCTTGATAAATTGCTTAATAAGTAGACGCTCGCACCAGCGACATCGTCACTAGCAAGGTCTCTAGAAAGAGCGGAGTTGTCACGTGCCCAGCGATATATTGCACGGCCAGACCCAATGGCCGCACCCGAAAGTGTTCGCATCGGCCCCGACGAAATCGCATTTACTCTGATTCCAGCAGCGCCCAGGTCCATTGCGAGATACCTAACACTTGTCTCCAACGCAGCCTTGGCAACGCCCATCACATTGTAGCTGGGCACCACATGACGAGCACCGGAAAAGGTAAACGTCAGAAAACTCGCGCCCTTATTCGCCATGGGCGCCGCGTGTCTGGCGATGGAAGTAAAGGAGTAGCAAGAGATCATCAAGCTAGCAGCGGAGTTGCTGCGGCTCGTATCAACGTATCGGCCTTTTAATTCATCCCGATCCGCATACGCGATAGCGTGAACTACAAAATCAATGCCGCCCCAGTGATGGGACAAATTCTTAAATACTTCTTCAATGTCACCTTCCTGTGCTACATCGCAGGGCAAAATCAGCCGAGATCCGGCCGCTGCCGCAAGCCGTCGAACCCGACGCGAAAGTGCCTGATTTTGGTACGTAAATGCCAATTCTGCGCCATTTCTACGTGCGGCGTCAGCAACAATCCAGGCGATCGAGCGTTCATTGGCAACGCCCATAATCAGGCCCTTTTTCCCCTCAAGCAAACCGGCAGAAGGCATCACCACACCCTCCAGACGGCGAGTAAAGCAAATTTATTTATCAAGATGTGAAAAAATCAGGGAAACGTTCGTGCCGCCAAATCCAAAACTATTCGACATTACGTTTTCTAGGGCGACCCCGTCCCTTCGCTCCAAAACCACTGGCATATTTTGGGCTTCTGGCTCCAGATTATCTATATTTGCAGAAGCCGCTATGAAACCGTCCTCCATCATTAGCAAAGAATAAATTGCCTCGTGGACACCGGCAGCACCCTGAGAGTGACCAGTCAACGATTTCGTGCTGCTGAAGCGCGGCACCTGGTTCCCACTGCCAAATACTTCCCGTATCGCAGCTAATTCAGTAGCGTCACCCACTGGCGTGCTGGTCCCATGAGTGTTTAGGTAATCTATTCTGTTGCTTTTCTCTGAAAGAGCCATGCGCATACAACGCACGGCGCCCTCGCCCGAAGGTTGCACCATGTCATATCCGTCAGACGTCACACCGTAACCCGACAGCTCTGCATAAATTTTTGCGCCGCGGGCCAACGCATGTTCCAACTTCTCAAGCACAAGCAC